>NZ_JAMXBG010000007.1:0-216573 GCF_023913835.1 Pseudarthrobacter raffinosi
GGAGAGTAGGTCACCGCCGGAACATCATTACAGGTCGAGAGCCCCCCAACCACCAGGTTGGGGGGCTCTCCCACGTTAACCACCACACCACAAACACCCCACAAACGCAGGACTAGCCCGGAACCCCACCGAAAACGCGGCACCCACCACACCCGCCGCCGTCGTGCACCACACAACCCGGCACCCGAAGTGACAGAGCGTCCGGCTGAACGTCGCACGAACTGAGAGAGCATCCGGCGGAACACTCCAGGAACTACGAGAGCGTCACCTGGGGAGTGTGAACATTCCCACGACGGCGGCCTGGAGGCGGATCCATGTCATCTGTCGGTGGGGTCTCGCCTAGAATTGAGTGAGATGTACGGACTTCGAAGCGCTTGATTTCGGGTTGCGTAGGATAACGAAACACGGAACGAGCGGCTGCGATTGCGCCAGTGGTCGGCTCATAACAGGAGGAATCCCCATGGCTGAGCACAACGGCGGCAACCGCGGCGGCAACGACCGCGGTCCTTTCCGCGGCAACAACAATTCTGGCGGCGACCCGCGCGGATTCCGTTCCCGCGAAGACCGTAACCCAGAGGCTCCGAAGCGCGCGCCTGGTTCCGGCGAACGTAAGCCTTTTGGTGATCGTCCGCGTCGTGAAGGTGATGGCGAGCGGCGGACCTTCGGTGGTGGAGAGCGTAAGCCTTTCAGTGGTGGCGGAGACCGGAAACCGTTCACAGGCGGCGGCGGTGGTGAGCGGAAGCCCTATGGTGACCGTGACAACAAGCCTTTTGGTGACCGTCCGCGCCGCGAGGGTGACGGTGAGCGGAAGCCTTATGGTGACCGTCCGCGCCGCGAAGGTGACGGCGAACGTCGCAGCTTTGGCGGCGGAGAGCGCAAGCCCTTTAGTGGCGGCGGAGACCGGAAACCGTTCACGGGCGGCGAACGCAAACCCTATGGTGACCGTGACAACAAGCCTTATGGTGACCGTCCGCGCCGCGAAGGTGACGGCGAACGTCGAGGTTTCTCCGGCGGTGACAACCGCAAGCCGTTCGGAGACCGCCAGGACCGCGCCCCCCGCAGCTTTGACCGTGGCGATTCCGGCCCCCGCCAGTTCGGCAAGGACCGTGCAGAAGACCGCCCGGTCCGTGTACCCAACGCGCGTGACCTTCGCAGCGCGAACCGCCCGGACCGCGAACGTTCCCCGGAAATCGATGAGGATGTCACGGGCAAGGAGCTTGACCGCGCTACGCAGCACCAGATCAAGACCCTGGAAGACAAGAGCGCCGAGTGGGTTGCCCGCCACCTGGTAATGGCCGGACGCCTGATCGACGAAGAGCCCGAGCTGGCTTTCCAGCACGCCCTCGCCGCGAGCCGGCGTGGTGGCCGGCTGGCTGCCGTCCGTGAAGCCGTCGGACTCACTGCTTACGCGGCAGGACACTACGGCGAAGCACTGCGCGAATTCCGGACCTACCGCCGCATCAGCGGTTCAAACGTCCACCTGCCCGTGATGGCAGACTGCGAACGCGGACTCGGTCGGCCTGACCGCGCTCTCGACGTTGTACGTTCCGAGGAAGCCAAAGACCTGGACGCGCCCGGCAAAGTCGAACTGGCCATGGTTGCAGCCGGGGCCCGGACCGACCTCGGACAGCTGGACGCCGCCGTAGCAGAACTGGAAATTCCCCAGCTGGACATGAACCGGGCGTTCTCCTACAGCCCGCGGCTGTTCCGGGCCTACGCCAACGCCCTGTCCGGTGTTGGTCGGGAAGATGAGGCGGCAAAATGGCAGAAGCAGGCAGTTGTGGCTGAAAATGCCCTGGGCCTCGGCGTCGATGAGGAACCCGACATCGTGGACCTCGGCTGGGACGAGGAAGAGGAAGCCCGCGAGGAAGCCCAGCGCCGGCGTCTGCTGGAGCGAGCTGCCGCAGGCCCCGAAGCCACTGCTTCCACGCCCGCTGCCCGTTCCGAGGTAGCCGCGGAGAAGACTGCCGTTGAGGCCGCCGCCGTGGATGCAGAGATCGACGACGTGGAATCGGATTTCTTCGAGTCCGATGACGCCGAGTCTGACGAGGATTCCCTCGAAGCAGATGAGCTGGAAGCCGGCGACGCCGAGCACGGTGAAGAAGTGCGCGATGAAGAAGAGCACAGCGAAGCAGACGACAGCAGCAACGGCGTCGATGGCCACTCTGACGGACGGGACAGCTAGCGCGCTATGACTGAAGTTCCACTGATTTCCCTGTTCGACGCCCTTTTGGCGGACCTGGACGGCGTGGTCTACGCCGGGCAGCACGCCATCCCAGGCGCCGTGGACTCGCTGCAGCAACTGGAGGGTTTGGGCATTGGCCTGGGGTATGTCACCAACAATGCCTCCCGCACCCCGGCGCAGGTAGCGGCGCATCTCCGTGAACTAGGTGCACCGGCGGACGACGACCAGGTGGTCAGCTCCTCGCAAGCCGCGGCCGAACTCCTGGCGTCACTCGTCGCCCCCGGAGCGCGGGTGCTCATCACCGGCAGCCCCGCTCTGGCGCAGGAAATCGAGCTGGTGGGATTGACGCCTGTTTACAGCCAGGACGAGGATCCGGTAGCCGTGGTCCAGGGATTCAATCCCGGGATCAGCTGGAAAGATCTTGCCGAGGCGGCGTACGTCGTGTCGGCCGGAGCACTGTGGATCGCAACCAACACCGATATGTCCATTCCGCAGGCACGCGGCATAGCCCCGGGCAACGGCACCCTGGTGGCAGCTGTAGCCGCCGCCACCGGACAGACGCCGCAGGTTGCCGGCAAGCCGGAGGCCCCGCTCTTCCACGCCGCCGCCAAACGGCTCACGGCTGACCGCCCGCTGGTGGTGGGCGACCGTCTGGACACCGACATCCTCGGCGGCAACAACGCCGGGTTTGCCACGGTGGCAGTGCTGACCGGCGTCGACACCACAGCTAGCATCCTGGCCGCACGCACTGCGGAACGCCCGGACTACATCATCAATTCCCTCAGCGACCTCCACCGCCCCTACCCGGCGCTGGACCACACTGACGGAACGCACCGCTGCGGGGCCTCCACTGCGCGGGTCAGCGGTGACACTATCCACGTCAGCGGCAGCGAGAGCGACCTGGATTCCTGGCGGGCCGCCTGCGCCGCCTGGTGGACTGCGGTCCCCGACGCCGCACTGCCCACCGAACCCAAACTCGAGTGGCGCAATCATTAGACTGGTCCAATGACTGAGCTGAACGAACCGCACCATCCGGAAGCAGCCCAGCCAACACAGGAATGGCCGGACACGGCGGCGTCGGCAACCAGCGATCCATCCATTGCGGCGATAACGGCCGCGCTGGACGGCGTCGAACGGTTGCCCGTGTCTGAGCATGAGGCTGTTTACAGCGACCTCCACGATGCCCTGCTGCACGCGTTGAACGAAGAGGCCCCAAACGGCGAAGGAGACGCTTGAGCATGGCACGACTTGACCAGGCGCTCGTCGCCCGCGGCCTGGCCAGGTCCCGGACCCACGCTGCTTCGTTGATCGCCGAGGGCAAGGTGAGCTCGGCCGGGCAGGTCCTGTCCAAGGCGTCCCTCCAGGTCGACGACGGCAAGGACCTGTCGGTCGAGCACACGGAAGAGGACAGCTACGTCAGCCGGGCCGGCCACAAGCTCGCCGGCGCTCTGGACGTATTCCCGGAGGTCACGGTTGCGGGCAAAAGGTGCCTGGACGCCGGCGCCTCCACCGGCGGCTTCACCGAGGTGCTCCTGCGGCGCGGTGCGGCACACGTGGTGGCCGTCGACGTCGGCCATGACCAGCTCGTCCCGCAACTCCGCGCCGATGACCGCGTAGCCGTGCATGAAGGCATGAACGTGCGGTACATGGCGCCGGAGGACATCGGCGGCCAGGCCGAACTCACGGTAGCCGACCTCTCCTTCATCTCGCTGACCCTGGTGGTCCTGCCCCTGGCGCTGTGCACGCAGCCGGGCGGCGATCTGGTGCTGATGGTGAAGCCCCAGTTCGAGATCGGCAAGGACCGGCTGGGCCGCACCGGTGTGGTCACCTCCGAGCGCGAACGCCGGATGGCAGTGGAAAAAGTTGCCAATGCGGCGCTCGACGCCGGACTGGACTTATGCGGCTTAGCGGCCAGTCCGCTGCCGGGCCAGGACGGAAACGTCGAATACTTCCTGTGGATAAAGCGCAGGATGACCCAAGAACTGCCTAAGATCGAAGAGCGCCTCGCAGCCATTGACGGATTGCTTGGCCGAATCTGGCCGAACCACTAGAAAGCGGAACCCGATGAGCAGGCGAGTACTTGTCCTTGCCCACACTGGCCGCGAGGAGTCACTGAAGGCCGCCTGGGAAGCCTGCGCCCAACTGCATGACTCCGGCATTGTTCCCGTCATGCAGGAGTCTGAGCTGCGTGACATGGAAAGATTCTTCGGGCAGCTCACGCAGCCGGTGGAGATCCTGCACGACCATGTACAGCTGCCGGACGTCGAGCTGGTGATGGTCCTGGGCGGTGACGGCACCATCCTGCGCGCCGCAGAGCTGGTGCGCGAGGTGGACGTACCCTTGCTGGGCGTCAACCTTGGCCACGTCGGCTTCCTGGCCGAGAGCGAGCGGGCGGACCTGGCCCAAACGGTGGAATGGATTGCCCGCCGCGACTACACGGTTGAAGAGCGCATGACCATCGACGTCCAGGTCTGGGTCCGCGGCCAGAAGATCTGGCATACCTGGGCCCTGAATGAGGCCGCGATCGAAAAGGGCAACCGCGAACGCATGATCGAGGTGGTGACCGAAGTGGATGAGCGCCCGCTGACGTCCTTCGGCTGCGACGGCGTGGTGGTGGCCACCCCCACAGGCTCCACCGCGTACGCGTTTTCCGCCGGCGGGCCCGTCGTGTGGCCGGAGGTCGAGGCCCTGGTGATAGTTCCCATCAGCGCCCACGCGCTCTTTGCCAAACCGCTGGTGGTATCGCCCCGGTCCCGGCTGGCCGTGGAAGTCCTCACCCGCACCGGTGCCCAGGGTGTGCTCTGGTGCGATGGCCGGCGCTCCGTGGACCTGCCGCCCGGCGCCCGGGTTGAAGTGACCAAGTCCGCCACTCCGGTCAGGCTGGCCAGGACGCACCAGACGCCCTTTTCAGCGCGTCTGGTCCGCAAATTCGAACTCCCCATTCACGGCTGGCGCGGGCCCGTGCCGCAGTCGGAGACGATTCACACCGGACCCATCCCGATCGTCCGGACGCCGCGGCCCAGGCCGCCGCTCCAGCTTGCCTCCGGCGACCAGCCGGAGGACGATACCGATCCCACGACCGCAAAGTGAACCATGCTTGAAGAACTGAGAATCCGCGATCTGGGCGTCATCACCGACGCCACGCTGCCGCTGGGCCCCGGGCTGAGCGTCGTTACCGGCGAAACCGGTGCCGGCAAAACGATGGTGGTCACCGCCGTCGGCCTACTGCTGGGGGCGAGGTCCGACGCCGGGGCGGTCCGGAGCGGGGCGAAGAGCGCCACGGCGGAGGCCGTCCTCAAGCTCGACGCCGGGCATCCGGCGATTGCCCGGGCAGTTGAAGCGGGTGCCGACGTGGAGGAGTTCGACGGCGGCGCTGAGCTTATTCTTGCGCGTCGCCTCGGTGCGGACGGGCGCAGCCGGGCCTTCCTGGGCGGGCGGGCCGCCCCGGTGGGCGTTCTGGCGGAGATCGGTGAAACCCTCGTGGTGGTCCACGGGCAGTCGGACCAGATCAGGCTGAAGGGGGCGTCCGCCCAACGCGGCGCCCTCGACAAATTTGCCGGCGATGCGCTGGCGGGCCCGATGGCCTC
Source organism: Pseudarthrobacter raffinosi (assembly GCF_023913835.1). Lineage (NCBI taxonomy): Bacteria > Bacillati > Actinomycetota > Actinomycetes > Micrococcales > Micrococcaceae > Pseudarthrobacter > Pseudarthrobacter raffinosi. The sequence goes on from NZ_JAMXBG010000007.1 coordinate 5,773, forward strand.
CTACCAGGCGCTCTACAGCCATTGGAAGGCCAGCCAGGCGGAGCTGGAAACCCTTCGCAGCGCCGCCCGGGACAGGCTCCGCGAGGCCGAGTCGCTGGAAGTCGCCCTGGCCGAAATCAGCACCGTGGATCCGCAGCCGGGGGAGGACGAATCCCTCAAGGCGGAGGCTGTGAAACTGGCCAACGTAGAAGAGCTCAGGATTGCGGCGAACACGGCGCACCAGGCGCTCATCGCGGAGGACTACGGTGACGCGGGCGACGCCACCACCCTCGTGGACGTTGCGAAAAGGACCCTGGAGCACGTGGCCGAGCACGACGCCGAGCTCGGGTCCGCCGCAGCACGGTTGGCCGAAGTGGGCTTCCTGCTCAACGACATCGCCACGGAGCTGGCCAGCTACCAGGCCGGCCTGGACTCAGAGGGTCCGGAACGCCTCGCCGAGATCGAGGACCGGCGGGCCGCCCTGGCCACGTTGGTCCGCAAGTACGCCCCCAGCATTGACGAAGTCCTGGTGTGGGCGGAAAACGCCCGGGTCCGTTTCGACGAGCTGCAGGACGACTCCACCAGGATCGAAGCCCTGGACGCAGACGTTGTCCGTACCGAAGCGGAACTGCAGAAGCAGGCTGCCGCCGTCAGCAAAATCCGGGCCAAGGCTGCCAAGGACCTCTCCGGCCGGGTGAGCTCGGAGCTGAAGGCACTCGCCATGGCCGACGCCACGCTGGTCATCACCCGTGAGGCGGCCGGTCAGCTGACACCGCATGGAGCCGACGAGATCGCGTTCCTGCTCCAGCCGCACTCCGGAGCCCCGGCCCGTCCGCTGGGCAAGGGCGCCTCCGGTGGCGAACTCTCCAGGGTCATGCTGGCCATCGAGGTGGTGCTGGCCGCTGTGGACCCGGTGCCCACGTTTGTGTTTGACGAGGTGGACGCCGGGGTCGGTGGCCGGGCCGCCGTCGAAATTGGCCGCCGGCTGGCCATGCTGGCACAGCACGTGCAGGTCCTGGTGGTCACACACCTGCCGCAGGTGGCAGCCTTCGCGGACCAGCACATCACTGTCACCAAGACATCCGTCAGAGGGGCCGACGGCGGCACCGCCACCGGGTTCACGTCCAGTGATGTTCGCCTCCTCGACGGCCAGGAGCGGGTGCGGGAGCTCGCCCGGATGCTGGCCGGCCAGGAGGATTCAGAATCAGCCCAGGCGCACGCCCAGGAGCTGCTGGACGACGCAAAACTGCTGCCGCAGCGGGCCTGACGGCCTGCACCCCTTGATCGCAGGGCGCCTTGCCATGCACACTGGATCATTTGGGGAGACAGTTCCTGATCGGGGAAAGGCTCAATTGATGATAGGCTCGAATTCCGTGGTGCAGCGATCAAATTCCCGTGTAAATTCCCGGTTCCCGGGCTCGTCCAAGACGACCAAACACATCTTCGTAACCGGTGGTGTGGCGTCCTCGCTCGGTAAGGGACTGACGGCTTCGAGCCTCGGTCACCTCCTGCGGGCACGCGGTCTGTCTGTAACTATGCAGAAGCTCGATCCCTATCTGAACGTGGATCCGGGCACGATGAACCCCTTCCAGCACGGCGAAGTCTTCGTCACCGACGACGGCGCCGAGACGGACCTGGACATCGGACACTACGAGCGGTTCCTCGACGAAAACCTCGAGGGCTCAGCCAACGTGACCACCGGCCAGGTCTACTCCACCGTGATCGCCAAGGAACGCCGCGGCGAATACCTCGGTGACACGGTCCAGGTCATCCCGCACATCACCGATGAGATCAAGCGGCGCATGCGGCTTCCGGCCGAGGGCAAAAACGCGCCGGACGTCATCATCACTGAAATCGGCGGCACCGTGGGCGACATCGAGTCGCAGCCCTTCCTCGAGTCGGCCCGCCAGGTCCGCCAGGACATTGGCCGCGGCAACGTCTTCTTCGTCCACGTCTCCCTGGTGCCCTACATCGGACCCTCGCAGGAACTGAAGACCAAACCGACGCAGCACTCCGTGGCAGCCCTGCGCTCCATCGGCATCCAGCCCGAGGCCATCGTGGTCCGCTCGGACCGCGAAGTCCCCGAGCCGATGCGCGCCAAGATCGGCCGCATGTGCGACGTCGATATCGAAGCCGTCATCGGATGCCCGGATGCCCCCAGCATCTACGACATCCCCAAGACCCTGCACACCCAGGGACTGGATTCCTACATCGTCCGTGCACTGGACCTGCCGTTCAAGGACGTTGACTGGACCAGCTGGGACAAGCTGCTCGAAGCAGTGCACAACCCCAAGCACCACGTGGAAATCGCGCTGGTGGGCAAGTACATCGACCTGCCGGACGCCTACCTGTCCGTGACCGAGGCCCTGCGTGCCGGCGGCTTCGCCAACGACACCAAGGTCAAGATCCGCTGGGTACCGTCGGATGAATGCGAAACCCATGAAGGCGCCGTGGCGTCCCTGGACGGCGTGGACGCCATCTGCGTTCCCGGCGGCTTCGGCATCCGCGGCCTTGAAGGCAAGCTGGGCGCCCTGAAGTACGCCCGTGAAGCCAAGCTGCCTGTCCTGGGCCTGTGCCTGGGCCTGCAGTGCATGGTGATCGAATATGCGCGCAACGTGGTGGGCCTTGAGGGCGCTTCCTCCAGCGAATTCGAGCCGGATTCGAAATACCCGGTGATTGCCACCATGGAAGAGCAGCTGGACATCGTGGACGGCAAGGGCGATCTTGGCGGCACCATGCGTCTGGGCCTGTACGAGGCAAAGCTCGACGACGGCTCGGTCATCGCAGAGACCTACGGGAAAACCACCGTCAGCGAACGCCACCGGCACCGCTACGAGGTCAACAACAAATACCGCGACCAGATCGCCGCCGAGGGCCTCGTGTTCTCCGGAACGTCGCCGGACGGCAAGCTTGTGGAATTCGTAGAGCTGCCCCGCGAGGTCCACCCGTTCTACGTGGCAACCCAGGCGCACCCTGAACTGAGCTCACGGCCCACGCGGCCGCACCCGCTCTTCGCCGGGCTCGTCAAGGCCGCACTGGACCACCAGAAAGCACAGGACGCGCCGGCAGCCAAGCCGTTGCGTACGGTTGCCGCAAAATAAAACCGAATAAGTAGAGGACGGCGCGATGCCCGGCACACCTGAAACCCCACAAGCTGCACGGCAGGTTTCGGATGCGCCGAGCCCGCGCCGTCTTCTGTCTACGGAGAAGGTCTATGAAGGTCGGATCTGGGATGTGGTCAGTGACAGCTTCCAGCTGAGCGAGACAGGGGAGTCCCTGACCCGCGACTACATCGACCACCCCGGCGCCGTGGCTGTCCTGCCGATGAACGACGCCGGCGAAGTTCTGCTGATCAGGCAGTACCGGCACCCCGTGGGCATGGACCTTTGGGAAATCCCTGCCGGCCTGCTGGATGTGGAAGGCGAGGATTTTGTGGCGGGCGCTGCCCGCGAGCTCGCCGAGGAGGCGGACCTTGCAGCCGGCGAATGGAACGTCCTGGTGGACTTCTTCAACTCGCCGGGCTCCTCCAGCGAGGCCATCCGCATCTACCTCGCCCGGGACCTCACCGACGTGCCTCACCACGAACGCCATGAGCGGACCGATGAGGAGGCCGAGATTGAATTCCACTGGATCGCCCTGGACGACGCTGTGGCCGCAGTTTTGGAAGGCAGGCTGCACAACCCGTCCGCCGTCGTCGGAATCCTGGCCGCCGCCGCGGCGAAAGCTGACGGCTTTGCGGGATTGCGTCCGGCGGATGCACCCTGGCCTGCGCACCCCAGCCAGCGTTGATGACGGCGAGTACTGAGGCGGCAGCCCCGACGCCGCCCGTCCGGCCACAGACGGCCATCGACCGCGCCATCACCGAGTATCTGCAACATATGGGCGTGGAACGCGGTCTGGCCGTAAATACACTCTCCGCCTACCGCCGTGACCTGACCCGGTATTCCCGCTACGTGACGTCGGAAGGCTGCCACGGCCCGGGCCAGATCACCCGCCACCACGTGACGGGGTTCCTGATGGCCCTCAACGACGGATCCGACGGCGGCACAGCGCTGGGCGTCCGGTCTGCCGCCAGGACTGTGGTGGCCGTCCGGGGGCTGCACAAGTTCTGGGCTCTGGAGGGGATCACAACGACGGACCCCGCCAGCGACGTCCACCCGCCCATGCCGGGCAAAAGGCTGCCCAAGGCCATCAGCGTGGACGAAGTCACCCGGATCCTTGAAGCCGCGAGCACGGACACCGCCACAGGGCTCAGGGACCGGGCCCTGCTCGAATTTCTCTATTCCACCGGGGCGAGGATCAGCGAGGCCGTGGGCCTGGACGTTGACGACATCGCCCTGCACGAGGCCGAAGCCGGGCCCGCCGTGGTCCGCCTGTTCGGCAAGGGATCCAAGGAACGGCTGGTGCCGCTGGGATCCTATGGGGCGCGGGCTGTGGACGCGTACCTGGTGCGCGGCCGTCCACTGCTGGCGGCGAAGGGCAAGGGAACGCCCGCCCTGTTCCTGAACGCCCGCGGCGGCAGGATCAGCCGGCAAAGCGCCTGGACCATCCTGAAGGCGGCCGCGGACAAAGCCAACGTCACCAAGGATGTTTCCCCGCACACACTGCGACACTCGTTCGCGACGCATCTGCTCGAAGGCGGCGCCGATGTCCGCGTGGTGCAGGAACTCCTGGGGCACGCCTCAGTTACCACAACGCAGGTCTACACCCTGGTTACGGCTGACACACTGAGGGAAATTTACGCAGCAGCCCACCCTCGGGCGCTGGGCTGACGCCGGCGGCCAGGCTATAGGGTTGGGGCATGACGTTTACCCCTGTCACGCTGTGCTTTCTCACCCGTGAGTCCGCCGGTGTGCCACAGGTCCTGCTTGGCCTGAAGAAGACCGGCTTCGGCCGCGGCAAAGTGGTGGGACTTGGCGGCCATGTTGAGCCGGGGGAGACGGATGAAGAGGCTGCCTGCCGCGAAGTCCACGAGGAAGCCGGGATTGTGGTCCGGCAGGAGGATCTGCGCGACGCCGGCGTGGTGACCTTCGATTTTCCTGCCCGCCCGGAGTGGAACATGAGTTCGCGGCTCTTTGTCGCAGCCAGTTGGACCGGGCAGCCGGCCGAAAGTGCCGAGATCCGGCCGGAATGGTTCGACGTCGGCGCCTTGCCGGTGGACCGGATGTGGCAGGACGCAGCGCACTGGCTGCCGCTCGCCCTTGCCGGGTCTTTCTTGCGCCTGACAGTGGTCCTGAACGATGACAACGAGACCGTCCGCGAAGTGCTGGACTGATCACGCCCCACCTCTGGCGTTGGCGTAACGGCCGACGGCGGGCCGGTTGGGCCCACGCCGGCGAGGGACCCGAACCGAGCTTGCGAGGTTGGGAGCCGGTGGGGAGGATTACGGAACGTGCCGTTCGTCCGGTCCGTTGTACTCGCTCAGCGGGCGGATCAGGGAGTTGCTGGCTGCCTGTTCCATGATGTGGGCGGTCCACCCGGTGATGCGGCTGGCCACGAACAGGGGAGTGAACGTGGCAGTGTCGAAGCCCATCAGGTGGTAGGTGGGGCCGGCCGGGTAGTCGAGGTTCGGTTTGATGGCCTTGGCCTCGTCCATGGCCTGCTCGAGGCCGTTGTACAGCCCCAGCAGTTCAGGGCGGCCGTAGTGGGCGATCATTTTGTCCAGCGCGGCCTTCATGGTGGGGACGCGGGAGTCCCCGTGCTTGTAGACGCGGTGGCCGAAGCCCATGACCTTTTTCTTGTGGGCCAGTGCATCCTCCATCCAAGCCTTTGCCCGGGCGGCCGCTTCGTCCAGTGATTCCTCAGGCCGGATGCCGATCTCGTCGAAGGTGTGCATCACGGCTTCGTTGGCGCCGCCATGCAGCGGGCCCTTGAGTGCGCCGATTGCGCCCGTTACTGCCGAGTGCAGGTCGGACAGGCTGGAGGTGATCACGCGGGCGGTGAAGGTGGAGGCGTTGAAGGAGTGCTCGGCGTACAGGATCATCGAGACGTTGAAGGCCTCCACGACCTCCGGGACCTGGTCTTCGCCGAACGCCATCCACAGGAAGTTTTCCGAGTAGCCCAGGTCATCACGGGGCTCCACGACTTCCTGGCCGCGCCGGCGTCGCTGGTCGTAGGCGACCACCGCGGGCATGGCTGCGAAGAGGTCCACGGCCTTGGCCATGTTGGCCTCGGGCGAGGAGTCCTCGGCCAGAGGGTGGCGGGCGCCCATGACGGATGCTGCGGTCCGGCAGACATCCATCGGGTGGGCGGTAGCGGGAATTGTGTCGACGATCTTCTTCACCACAGGATCAAGGGCGCGGCCGGCGCGCTCGCGGGCAGAGAACGCGGACAGCTCTTCAGGGGTGGGCAGTTCGCCGTTCCACAAGAGGAAGGCCACTTCCTCGAAGCTGCATTTGGCGGCGAGCTCCTGGACGGGATAGCCGCGGTACAGCAGCGAATTGGTGTCCGGGTTGACCTTCGAAACCGCGGTGTAGTCCACCACGACGCCGGCCAGGCCCTTCTTGATATCAACAGCTTCCATGCTGTCCTCCTTCGTTCATTGGGCAAGCCCGGATGTGCCGGAATGCTTGCAGTCTCCTTGGTGAGCTCTCGGGTCCTAGCGGACGCCGGGAATTTGGAAGTTGAAAACGCCGGTATCGAAGTGGTTGTAGGCCTCATAGTCCACAAGGTCATAAAGCCGCGCACGGGTGAGCATGTTCTCCACCTGTGCTTCCTGCGACCCTGTTGCCTTGATCGATTCCAGAGTACGCTCTGCTGCGCCCATGGCAATGCGCAGCAGCGTGACCGGATAAATGACCATGTTGACGCCCACACCCTGCAGCTGGTCCACGGTGAACAGATCGCTCTTGCCGAACTCGGTCATGTTGGCAAGGATCGGCACGTCCACGGCGTCGCGGATGGCCTGGAACTCGGACAGGTCCTTCATCGCTTCCGGGAAGATGGCGTCAGCACCGGCTTCCACGAGGGCCCGTGCCCGGTCCTTGGCGGCTTCGATTCCCTCCACGGCGCGGATATCGGTCCGGGCCATGATGAGGAAGTTCGGATCGCGGCGGGCGTCGGCCGCGGCGCGGATGCGCTTGGTGGCCGTGTCCTGGTCCACCACGTTCTTGCCGTCCAGGTGCCCGCAGCGCTTGGGATTGAACTGGTCTTCGATGTGGCAGCCGGCCAGGCCGGCGTTCTCCAGTTCCTGGATGCTGCGGGCCACGTTCATGGGCTCGCCGAAGCCCGTGTCCGCGTCCACCAGCGTGGGCAGGTCAGTCATTCGGGCGATCTGCCCGGCACGCGTGGCCACCTCGGTGAGGGTGGTCAGCCCGATGTCCGGCAGGCCCAGGTCATTGGCCAGCACCGCTCCGGAGACGTAAACACCGGCGAAGCCCTTTTCCTCGATCAGCCGCGCCGAGAGCGGGCTGAACGCGCCCGGGAACTGCTGGATGGTGCCGGACGCGAGCATGGCGCGAAGCGCGATCCGCTTCTGTTCCGGGGTTGTCTTGGAATACAGCATCTGATTCTCCTGTGCGGGGTGGGTAGGCAGAGCTTAGAAGAGGCCGGCGGGTGCGTTGCTGAGGTCGATGACGCCGGGGGCGGCGGTGATGTTCAGCTGGTCCAGTTCGCCCGGGCCCAGGTCCGGAAGGCTTTCGGCGGCGGCGAGGAATCGCTCGATTTCCTCCTCTGCGACCAGACCGGCTGCCAGGGTGCGGAACTTGTTGATGTACTGCTGGCGGGCGAACGGCCGGGCGCCGAGCGGGTGCGCGTCCGCTACGGCGATCTGGTCGGTGATGACCGTGCCGTCGTTCAGGGTGATCTCCACGGAACCGCCGAAGGCCTTCTCGGCGATGTCCAGCGAATGGTAGCGGCGGGTCCATTCGGCGTCTTCGACGGTGCTGACCTTGTTCCACAGCTCCACAGTGTCGGCGCGGCCGGCACGCTCAGGACTGTAGGAGTCAACGTGGTGCCAGGAGCCGTCCTGGAGTGCCACCGTGAAGATGTACGGGATGGAGTGGTCCAGGGTTTCCCGGCTGGCCGTGGGGCTGTACTTCTGCGGGTCGTTGGCGCCCGAACCGATCACGTAGTGCGTGTGGTGGCTGGTCTTGATCAGGACCGACGTCACGTTGGACGGGTCCGTTGCCTCGGGGTGCTCAGTATGCAGCTTGCGGGCCAGATCGATCCAGGCCTGGGCTTGGTATTCGGCGGAGTGTTCCTTGGTGTACGTGTCCATGATGGCGCGCTTGGCTTCGCCGGCCTCGGGCAGCGGGACCTCGTAGGAGGCGTCCGGGCCATCCAGCATCCAGGCGATCACGCCGTCTTCGCCTTCGTAGATCGGCACGGGGGAGGTCTGGCCGCGCATGGAGCGGTCCACGGCTTCCACCGCCATCTTGCCTGCGAACGCCGGCGCGTGCGCCTTCCAGGTGGAGATTTCGCCCTTGCGGGACTGGCGGGTGGCCGTGGTGGTGTGCAGCGCCTGGCCGACGGACTGGAAGATGGTCTCGACGTCCAGGCCCAAGAGTGTGCCGATGCCGGCAGCGGCGGACGGGCCGAGGTGGGCCACGTGGTCGATCTTGTGCTTGTGAAGGCAGATCGCCTTGACCAAGTTGACCTGGATCTCGTAGCCGGTGGCGATGCCGCGGATCAGGTCCTTGCCGCTCGCGCCGACGTGCTGTCCAACGGCGAGAATCGGCGGGATGTTGTCGCCAGGGTGGGAGTAGTCAGCCGCCAGGAACGTGTCATGGTAATCGAGCTCGCGGACGGCCACGCCGTTCGCCCAGGCTGCCCACTCGGGGGAGACGCGGTCCGTGATGCCGAAGACGCCGGCGCCCTTGCCGTTGGTGGTCGGTGCGTGGGTCAACGCCTGGGCGCGGGCAGCCACGATCGGGCCGCGGTTCAGGGAAGCGATGGCCACGGAGGCATTGTCGATGACACGGTTGATGACCATCTCGGTGACCTCGGGCGTGACCTCGACGGCGTCGGCGGCGACGACGGCGATCTTGTGCGCCAGCTGGTCTTCACGGGCCAGGTTCTCTTCGCTCTTGTAGACGCGGACGTGGTTGAGCTTAACCATGGTGCTCCTTCTTAGTGCTGTGGGTGGGTAGCTTTGACGTGGGAAAGGCTGCGGTGCAGGTGCAGGGTGGTGGCTGCTTCGGCAAGCCTGGCGTTGCCTGCGGCGATGGCCTCCGCGATGGCCGCGTGTTCGACGGCGGCAGCGTACAGTCGCGGGGCGTCATCGGCCGCGAGGCGGCGGACCCGGACCAGATGGACACGCAGGCTGCGCATCGCCTGCGCGAGGTAGGAGTTGGAGATGGCGGCGTCGATCGCCTCATCCAGCCGGCCCACCAGGGCGTAATACTCATGCCGGGCCGGATCGGTGTCGCTGATCAGCTCCTGCGCCCGCAGGAGATCGGTGTGGAGCTTCTCAAAGACAGCGCGCTCGCCGCGTTCGGCAGCCAGGGCTGCAGCCCTGCCCTCGAGGGTTTCGCGGAGCTCGAACATCTCATCGATGTCCTCCAGTGAGATGTCGGTGACGACGACGCCGCGGCCGCCTGCCGCCGTCGTCAGCCCTTCTGCGCTAAGCCGGCTCAGCGCCTCCCGGACCGGAGTGCGTGAGACGCCCAGGCGCTCCGACTGCTCCACTTCGGCGAGGACCGTTCCGGGCGTCAGGCGCCATTCGATAATGTCTTCGCGAAGCGTCGCATAGGCTTTGTCGCTGGCCCGCATGGTCCCTCCCGTCAATCTGCTCATGGGCACCAGTGTATACACGAATTGCCGAAAGACCCAGCAAAAGCCAGTTGATCAGCGAAATAGCCGCAGGTATGTATACATAGGCCTTGTCTGGTGCGGGTTGCCCGCATAGCATGGTGGCAACACAGCGACGTGAACGGGAGCCCATGATGGTCAGCGGAAATTACCGGGAAACATATTCGCGCAGCATCGAAAAGAAGGACGCCTTCTGGCTTGAGGCAGCAGGCGGCGTGACCTGGTCCAGGACGCCGGAAACCGCGCTTGATGGATCGGCCGCCCCGCTGTTCCAATGGTTTCCCGATGGCATGCTCAACACGAGCTACAACGCCCTGGACCGCCACGTTGAGGCCGGCCGCGGGGACCAGGATGCCCTCATCTACGACTCCGCGATGCTGGGGATCAAACGCACGTACAGCTACGCCGAACTGACGGACCTCGTGGCGCGGTTCGCGGGTGTGCTGCGCTCGCAGGGAGTCCGCAAAGGGGACAGGGTGGTCATCTACATGCCCATGATTCCCGAGGCCGCCATCGCGATGCTGGCGACCGCCCGGCTCGGGGCCGTGCATTCGGTGGTTTTCGGCGGATTCGCGCCCAAGGAACTCGCCGCCCGCATCAAGGATGCCGGTCCGGCCGCGATTGTGACGGCGTCCGGCGGGATTGAGCCCTCGCGCCGGGTGGAGTATCTTCCGGCGGTTGCCGAAGCGCTCGAACTCGCCGGCGCTGGGCAGACGCCCGTCATAGTCAAGGACCGGGAAGGCTTTGTGCACTCGGCATCCGAGTATCCGGACTGGCTGGACTGGGACCGGTGCTTTGACGCGGCCGCCCCGGCGGCAGCAGTGGATGTCGCAGCAACCGACCCCCTTTACATCCTCTACACCTCGGGCACCACCGGCACGCCGAAGGGCGTTGTACGGGACAACGGCGGCCATGCAGTGGCGCTCAGCTGGACCATGGCAAACATCTACGACGTCGGTCCGGGTGACGTGATGTGGACGGCGTCCGACGTCGGCTGGGTGGTGGGTCATTCCTACATTGTTTATGGCCCGCTGCTGGCCGGTGCCACCACGGTCCTCTACGAGGGCAAGCCCGTGGGGACGCCTGATGCGGGAGCGTTCTGGCGCGTGGTGCAGGACCACAAGGTCAACGTCCTGTTCACCGCACCCACGGCCCTGCGCGCGATCCGCAAGGCCGATCCTCAGGCGGCAGAGCTGGCCCGGTACGACATCTCCACCCTGCGCACGCTGTTTGCGGCCGGCGAGCGGCTGGACACGGACACCTACCGCTGGGCAGGTGAGGTCCTGGGTGTTCCGGTGGTGGACCACTGGTGGCAGACCGAAACCGGCTGGGCCATCTGCGCCAACCCTCGCGGGCTGGAGGACCTTCCCTTCAAGCCCGGGTCACCTACCGTGCCCATGCCCGGCTTCGAACTGAAGATTGTCGACGGCTCCGGGGCGGCGGTGCAGCAGGGGGAGGAGGGCAACATTGTCCTGCAGCTTCCCTTGCCTCCCGGAACCCTTACAACCCTGTGGCAGAACGACGACCGCTATGTGTCCTCGTACCTGGCTGCCTTCGAAGGCAGCTACGCCACGGGCGACAGCGGCTACCGGGATGCTGACGGCTACGTCTTTGTGATGGGCCGGACCGACGACATCATCAACGTGGCCGGCCACCGGCTGTCCACCGGTGCGATTGAGCAGGTCATCGCCAGCCATCCGGCCGTCGCTGAATGTGCCGTGATCGGCGTGGCGGATCCCCTCAAGGGTCAGCGGGCCAGCGGCTACGTGGTGCTCAAAGCAGGGGTCACCACCCCTGAGGACGAGCTGGTCCGGGAGCTGATCGCCCTTGTCAGGAAGGACATCGGGCCGGTGGCCGACTTCAAACACGCCACAGTGGTCGAAGCGCTCCCCAAGACCAGGTCAGGGAAGATCCTGCGCAAGACCATGCGGCAAATAGCCGACGGCGAAGCGTACGTGGTGCCCTCCACGATTGACGATCCGGACGTCATCGGGCAGTTGCTGGGCGAGCTTCGGCCAGAAGGCGCCGTTTAGTACTGCAGTCGCGTTTAGTTTGGGCTCCATCGGCGGTTTAACCGGACTTTCCGCCCGGAGCCTCTTGAGCGTTGGTGGTGAGTAATGGCAGAAAGCGGTGAACTGATCGGGCAGCGGCAGCGGCGTCGGGGTTGAGCAGGTGGTCGAGTGAATGGACACGACTGAATGTCCACGACGCCGGCACACTGCACCAGAAGATCCCATCACCCCGGGCCAGGGCAAGGCGCTGTCCGGGAACGTACGCGAGAGCTATCTGCGGGCACCGTGGTGGACACCGAGGCCGGCGCATCCGGCGGGGAAAGCTGAGCGCTCCCCGAAGCACCGCGACGTCGAACCCCCGGACGCGAAGAAGCCTTGACCGTGATCTGCCCCACAGCTACATTAGTTTCACGGCACGAAAGATTTTTTCCGAGATGCGGAATTTTAATTCCATGGCGCCACCCGTACAAGGGTGGTGCTCCGCATCCGCAGCACCAGTTCCCGTCCACACCCGCAACGCCCTTTCCGCCACTCGGAGGTCTGCATTATGTCCCACCAACACGGTCCCGACGAGCACGGGCACCCGAATCTGATTGACCCGGAGCCGTGGGGCACCGGTGACCCCGCGGTCGAGGAGATCGTGAGGGGAGGGCCAGCCACGCGGGTCCAGGTGCCCGCGGGCGTGAGCCGCCGACTCTACAACGAGGACCTGGCGCCCACCACGCGCAAGGGCCGCACCTGGCACGCCTACAGCATCTTCACGCTCTGGGCGAATGACGTGCACTCGCTGGGCAACTACGTGTTCGCCATCGGACTGTTCGCCCTGGGATTGGGCGCCTGGCAGATCATGCTCGCCTTCCTGCTCGGCGCCGTCCTGCTGTTCCTTCTCCTGAACCTCTCGGGGTTCATGGGCGAGCGGACGGGCGTGCCGTTCCCGGTCATGAGCAGGATCGCGTTCGGCATCCGGGGCTCCAATATCCCAGCCATCATCCGCGGCGCTGTGGCCGTGGCATGGTTCGGCATTCAGACCTATCTGGCCTCGGTGGTGCTCCGGGTGCTCATCTTGGCCCTCGCGCCGTCCCTGGCGCCGCTCGATACAGACTCGTTCCTCGGACTCTCGACTCTGGGCTGGATCTCGTTCGTTGCGCTGTGGGCGATGCAGACGGTGATCGTGAGCTTCGGCATGGAGATGATCCGCAAGTACGAGGCCTTCGCCGGCCCCATAATCCTGGTCACCATGCTCGCGCTGGCCGTCTGGATGTTGGTGGAGGCCGGCGGGACCATCGCCTGGTCCACCGCCGACTCGCTGACCGGCCCAGTGATGTGGGTGCGGATTTTCCAGTCCGCGGCGCTATGGGTCGTCGTCTACGGGACGTTCGTGCTGAACTTCTGCGACTTCACCCGGGGCGCGCCCTCGGAGCGGTCGGTGGTACGCGGCAACTTCTTCGGCATCCCCATCAACATGCTCTTCTTCGCCGCCATCGTGATCGTCCTCGCCGGCGCCCAGTACAAGATCGACGGAACAGTCATCGAGTCGCCCACCGACATCGTCAACGCCATCCCGAATACGTTCCTGCTGGTGCTTGCCTGCCTGGCTCTGATCATCCTGACGGTGGCCGTGAACCTCATGGCCAACTTCGTGGCTCCCATCTACACACTGGCCCACCTTTTCCCGCGGACCCTGACCTTCCGCCGCGCAGCCATTATCTCCGCGTTGATCGGCCTAGTGATCCTGCCGTGGAACCTGTACAACTCGCCCGTGGTCATCGTCTACTTCCTCGGCGGGCTGGGCGCCCTCCTGGGGCCACTGTTCGGCGTGATAATGGCCGACTACTGGCTGGTCCGGAAGGGCCGGGTCAACATTCCGGATTTGTACTCGGACTCCCCCGACGGGGAGTATGCCTACACCCGTGGCGTCAACCGGAAGGCTGTCATCGCGGGTACACCGGCCGCGATCGTCGCCCTGGTGCTGGCTCTCGTCCCTGCGTTCACCTACATTTCCGGCTTCTCCTGGTTCGTCGGCGCGATCCTGGCCGCCGTCACCTACCTTCTGATCATGGATCGCCACGCGCCGTTCCACGCCGTCGACGGCGAGGAGATCGCTGTCGCCCCGAAGCACTGACCGGCCCCACAAGGGCAAGAGCCCCAACGAAGGAGTTCCAATGCTTCAGGTATTGACCTCGCGGTTCCTGTTCGGTCCGGGACCGAGCAACTGCTACCCCGAAGTGACCGCCGCATTGGCGCATCCGGTGATTGGGCACCTGGATCCGGTCTTCATTGAACGGCTCGATAGCACCTGCGAGGGCCTCCGCACGGTCTGGGGGACTCAGAATGCCCGCACTCTGCCATTGAGCGTCACCGGTTCCGGCGGCATGGAAGCGGCTTTTGTGAACACCGTGGACGACGGCGATGTGGCAGTGATCGCCGTCAACGGCCTCTTCGGTGAGCGCATGTGTGACGTGGCCCGCCGCTGCGGCGCCACTGTGGTTCGTGTAGACCACGAATGGGGCACGCCCATCGACGTCGAACGCGTCCTGGCGACCCACCCGCGGCCGAAGGTGATTGCGGCCGTCCACGCTGAAACGTCGACTGGCGTGCTGTCCGACGTCGCGTCGCTCGGGCAGAACAAGGGTGATGCGCTGTTAATTGTCGACGCCGTGACATCCATCGGCGGCCTGGAACTCCTGGCAGACGACTGGGGAATCGACGTCGGCTATGCCGGCACCCAGAAATGCCTCGGCGTGCCACCGGGGCTGTCGCCCTTCACCATGTCGGGTAGGGCCTTCGAGCGAAGGATCAAGAATCCCCGCTCCTGGTACCTGGACGTCGGACTGCTCGGCGGTTACGTCGGGGCCGCCAGCGGCAGCGGCAGAACCTACCATCACACGCCGCCGGTCACCATGATCGCCGGTCTCGAGGCGGGCTTGCAAAGAATCCTGGCCGAGGGACTGGACGCGGTCCAGGCGCGCCACCGCGCGGCAGGGGCCGCGTTGCAGGCGGGGCTCCAGGAGATGGGACTTGAGCTGTTCGCGGCCGAGGGCCACCGGCTGCCCAGCCTCACCACTGTCAAGGTCCCGGACGGTGTCGACTCCGCGGCCGTGCGCCGCCATCTTCTGGAGCACTTCAGCATCGAGATTGGCTCAGGGGCGGGCAAGTATGCTTCCAGCATCTGGCGGATCGGAATGATGGGACCCAACGCAAACGCCGCATCAGTGACTCTGGCGCTGGGGGCCCTCAAGGAAGCCATCGCCTCTGCCTAGCCACAGACTCTGCAGTATCAGGGCCGCTTCCAGCCGTATTCGTTCTCCGGGCGGCCGGGGGTGCCATAGCGCGGGGCGCGGGTGAGGGTGCCGGCGTCGGCCAGGTATTCGAGGTAGCGGCGGGCGGTCACCCGGGACATGCCAAGCGCCGCCATGACCTCTGTGGCCGAAACGGATCCCGAATGCTGTTTCAGGTACTCCTTGACGGAGTCGAGCGTGGAGACGGACAGGCCTTTCGGCAAAGGCAATTCCGACGGCGCCCGGAGGCTCGCGAACGCCTGGTCCACATCGCTCTGGGAAGCCCCGGTCCTGCCCGCCCCGGACTCCGGGGAGGCCAACTGCTGCCGGAACAACCGGTAGCTGGAGAGCTTGTCTTCGAACGTGGCAAAGGTGAAGGGCTTGATCAGGTACTGGACCACGCCGATGGCCACGGCGCTCCGGACAATCGCCACTTCCCGGACCGCGGTGATGGCAATAATGTCCGCCAGGATTCCTGCCGCACGCATCCGCCGGGCAATGTCCAGCCCATGCAGGTCCGGAAGGTTCATGTCGAGCAGGACCAGTTCCACCGGCTCGCCGGCAGCCGCGAGCTCCCCCAGCAGCCTGAGCGCGGACTGGCCGTCAGGGGCCATCCCGGCCAGCATAAATCCTGCCATCCTGCCCACGTAGGCCGCGTGCGCGGCCGACGCCACCGGCTCGTCTTCCACAACGAGGACGCGGATATCGCTCACTGGAACTGCTCCTCTTTGTCGGTTCCGGCGGCCATGGCCGGCAGGAAGACCTGGAAGCGTGCGCCGTCCTTGCCGGTGATGGTCATGGTACCGCCCAGGCGCTGCACAGCCTGGCGGACGAGGGCCAGGCCAATGCCGCGTCCGAACGGACCGGACGCCTTGGTGCTGAAGCCATGCCGGAAAATATCCTCCACGGCGGCGGGGTCCACGCCGGAGCCGGAATCCTCCACCGTGATGTCCAGGCCCTCGGCGTCGGACTCCACGGTCAGCTCCACCGTCCTCGGAACCGCGCCATCCGCGGCGGCGTCGATCGCGTTGTCCAGGAGGTTTCCCAGAATGGTGACAAGGTCCTGGACGGCCAGGCCCGCAACGGACGCAGACCCCTCGGCGGAGAGCGTCAGCTTCACCCCGCGCTCATTCGCTTCGGCCGCCTTACCCATGATCAGGGCGCTGAGGACCGGCTCGTCCACGGAGCTCACCATCTCGTCGGTCAACTGCTGGCTCAGTTCGAGGTCCTTCGTGGCGAACTCCAAGGCCTCCCGGGTTCGCCCCAGCTCCAGCAGGGAAACCATGGTGTGCAGCCGGTTGGCGTGCTCGTGGGTCTGGGCACGGAGGGCGTCGGACAGCGTCCGCATTGTTTCCAGTTCACTGCCCAGCGATTCGATCTCCGTCCGGTCCCGGATGGTGGCCACGGTGCCGAACACCGCCGGCCGGCGGAGGCCGGGGGAGTCGGGACCCACGGCCGGGCCCTGGTTCACCACCACAATCCGCGGACCCGTCAGATGGATTTCATCGTGGGCCGTGCGGCCGGATTCAAAGAGTTCCTTCAGGCTCTCGGCAAGAGGCAGGTCTGACAGCAGGGGTGGCCGCAACTGGTCGTCGCCTGAACCGCGGTGCTCCAGTCCCAGCAACTCGGCTGCATGGTCGTTGTACATGACCACCCGGCCCTTTGTGTCGATCAGGATGAGCCCCTCGCGGACGGAGTGCAGTACTGATTCGTAATAGGCGAACAGCTGTGCCAGCTGTTCCGGGCCCCACCCCCTGGTGACACCGCGCAGGTAGCGTCCCAGTAACCAGGCTGCGAGTGACCCCCCGAAGAGCATGGCCAGAACAATGATCACTACAGCGGGCAGCCTTCCCAAAACGTCACCGTCGACGGACCCTACGGTGACGCCCGCAGCCACAAGCCCTCGCACTGTTCCCCCACTGTCGAGCAACGGGACGATGGTGCGCACGGAGGGGCCGAGGGTTCCGGAAACTATTTCAGTCTCAGGACGCCCCTTAAGGGCAGCGTCGATGGAGCCGATGTAGGGCTTCCCTAGCTCCTGATCGTTCGGGTGCGTCCAGCGGGTCCTGTCCGGCGCCATGATCGTGACAAAGTCCGCGCCGGCACCTTCCATGACGTCTTTCGCGTAAGGCTGGAGGATTGATGACGGATCGGTAGACTCGATCGCCTCCAGTACAAGGGGGTTCGTGGCCACGGCTGCCGCAATGCCGCGCATCCGAAGTCCGGCCTCGGTGTAAGTGCGGTCCCGGGCGTCGAGGTACGATGCCGTTCCGACGAGCATCGTCAGAGCCAGCGTGAACAGCAGGTGTGTGACCAAAAACCTCTTGGCAAGACTCCATTTGTGGATCATCGGCACCTTCCATGACCAATATGAACGCAACGGTGAGCTATGTCACGGTGTGCCTAATGATGGATATCACACCGGACCGACGCTATGGGCCAGAGACTGCGCCGCAGCGTCTACCAGATTATCCATAAGGAGACACATCATGGCTTCTCAACGAGGAGAGTCAGCAGCGCCTGCAAAGGCCGCCCGCAAGGGGCTGGACAAATCCCATTACCTTTACATCGCCGTCATTGTCGCCGTGATCGCGGGCGCCGTCGTCGGCCTCCTGTTTCCCGAGGTCGGCAAATCGCTGAAACCGCTCGGCGACGGCTTCATCAAGCTCATCAAGATGATGATCGCGCCGATCATCTTCTGCACCATCGTCCTGGGCATTGGCTCCATAGCCAAGGCAGCCACCGTAGGCAAGGTGGGCGGCCTGGCCTTGGGCTACTTTATGGTTATGTCCACGTTCGCGCTGGGCATCGGCCTTGTGGTAGGCAACCTGATCCACCCGGGTGAAGGTTTGAAGCTGGCGGCGTACGACCCCAGTAAGAAGGCAGAAGTAGACAGCACCGTTGCCTTCCTCCTGGGCATCATTCCGGGCGACATTCCCGTTCTGCCAACACTCTTCGCTGCCATCCTCGTAGGCTTCGCCCTCCAGAAGATGGGTGCGCAGGGCGCTCCTGTCCTGAAGGCCATCGGCCACGGCCAGGTAGTGGTGTTCAGGATCCTGATCATGATCATGTGGCTTGCTCCGGTGGGCGCCTTCGGTGCCATCGCCGCCGTCGTCGGTGCCACTGGTGTCGCGGCAATCGTGAGCATGGCCACCCTCATGGTGGCCTTCTACATCACCTGCGCCCTCTTCATAGTCGTGATCCTCGGCGGTCTGCTCCAGGTGGTGACCGGCGTGAACATCTTCAAGCTGATGAAGTACCTGGCCCGCGAATACCTCCTGATCTTCTCCACCTCCTCCTCCGAGGCCGCACTGCCCCGTCTGATCGCCAAGATGGAGCACCTGGGCGTGTCCAAGCCGGTCGTCGGCGTCACCGTGCCCACCGGTTACTCCTTCAACCTCGACGGCACGGCCATCTACCTGACCATGGCATCGCTGTTCGTGGCCAACGCCATGGGAACCCCTCTGGATCTCGGCGCCCAGGTATCCCTGCTCATCTTCATGATCATCGCCTCGAAGGGTGCAGCCGGTGTCACAGGTGCAGGCCTCGCCACACTGGCCGCTGGCCTCCAGGCACACAAGCCCGAGCTCCTCGGCGGCGTAGGCATGATCGTCGGGATCGACCGCTTCATGTCCGAAGCCCGCGCATTGACCAACTTCACGGGCAACGCTGTGGCCACGCTCCTGATCGGGACCTGGGTCAAGGAGATCGACGGCGAGCAGGTCCAGCGCGTCCTGTCCGGCGAAGAGCCCTTCGACGAGCAGACCATGATCGCCGGCCACCACGAGGTACACGAAACCCCGGCGCAGCCGGTGCAGCCAGTTCCGGCAAACGCCTAGTCCATAGAGGACAAGTCCTTAAGGGACAAGCGCCAGGCGCGGAAAACCGCCCGCACAGACAACTTGTGCGGGCGGTTTTGCGTCGGGACTGGTCAACCTTCGACCTCAGGTAAAAGGTCAAGGCTCAAACACCATCAAAAGTCAAGTTCCACAGAATGCCGTGTCGGGCGTTGTAGCCTTGGGTGGAAACAAGCATGGGCGCTGGTCAGTCAGCGGCAGAACAATGACCGTCATCGAAAGTGTGGAGAGATACGTGAGCAGCGAACAGGGTTCAGCAACTCTGGAAGGCACGGAACTCGATCTGGAAGACGCCGTGATGGGTCCCACAGGGCGCCCCTACCGTGAATTTCCGGAGCCCGCGCCGCTGCAGTCCCATGGTCCGGCCCGCGTCATCGCCATGGTCAACCAAAAAGGCGGCGTAGGTAAGACCACATCCACCATCAACCTTGCAGCAGCGCTGGCCGAGTACGGCCGCCGTGTCCTCCTGGTTGACTTTGATCCCCAGGGTGCCCTGTCAGCAGGCCTGGGGATCAACCCGCACGAGCTTGATCTCACCATCTACAACGTCCTCATGGACCGCAAGGTGGACATCCGCGACGCCATCCACCAGACCGGCGTCGAAAACGTGGACCTGCTGCCAGCCAACATCGACCTCTCCGCCGCAGAAGTGCAGCTGGTCAATGAAGTCGCCCGTGAGCAGGTCCTGGACAGGGCGCTGAAAAAAGTCGAAGACGATTACGACGTCGTCCTGATTGACTGCCAGCCCTCCCTGGGCCTGCTGACGGTCAACGCCCTGACCGCCGCCCACGGCGTGATCATCCCGCTGATCTGCGAGTTTTTCGCACTCCGTGCGGTAGCCCTGCTGGTGGAAACCATCGACAAGGTCCAGGACAGGCTGAACCCCGGACTGCAGGTTGATGGTGTCCTGGCCACCATGTACGACGCCCGTACGCTCCACAGCCGCGAAGTCATCACCCGCCTGGTGGAAGCCTTCGGCGACAAAGTCTTCGAGACCGTCATCAAACGCTCCATCAAGTTCGCGGACGCCACCGTCGCGGCCGAACCGATCACCAGCTACGCAGGCAGCCACATCGGCGCCGATGCCTACCGCCGCCTGGCCAAAGAGCTGATTTCGCGCGGCGGCGCACCCTAAAGACGCCGTGGCCGAGTCCAAACCCGGCTTTGAGGTGCGGCTTGCCAACTTCACCGGCCCGTTCGACCTCCTGCTGGGCCTGATCGCCAAGCACCAGCTGGACATTACCGAGGTGGCCATTGCCACCGTCACTGATGAGTTCATCAAGTACATCAGGAAGCTCCAGAAGCTCGGCGAGGAATGGGCGCTGGATGAAGCCAGCGAATTCCTGGTCATCGCCGCCACACTCCTGGATCTCAAGGCGGCAAGGCTCCTGCCCGCCGGTGAAGTCGAGGACGATGAGGACATCGCCCTGCTGGAAGCGCGGGACCTCCTTTTTGCGAGGCTCCTCCAATACAAGGCGTTCAAACAGGTGGCAGCCCTGATGGCCGGAACCCTGGAACACGAAGCCAGCCGGTTTCCGCGTCAGGTTGCCTTGGAGGAGCACTTTGCCGCCATGCTCCCGGAACTTGTGTGGAAGCACACGCCGGACCAGTTCGCCCGCCTGGCCGAGGCCGCCCTGAAGGCCAAGACGCCGCGGCCCACCGAGGTGGGCCTTGCCCACCTGCACGGCAGTGCCGTCAGCGTGAAGGAACAGGCCGAGATCCTGGGGCTCCGGCTCCAGCTGGGGAAGCCCCTGTCTTTCCGTGCGCTGATCGCCGACGCCGATTCCACGCTCGTGGTGGTGGCCAGGTTCCTGGCATTGCTGGAGATGTTCCGGGACAGGGCAGTCTCCTTCGACCAGGTGTCGCCCCTGGGGGATCTCACCGTGCACTGGACGGTGGACGGCCGGGACTGGTCAACAGAAAACCTAAGCGAAGAATACGAGGAACTGTCGTGAGCCAAGAACTTCCGGAGCCTGGGGCGGAGCCGGGCATGGACGGCCGGGATCTTCCCGGCGGTGCAAAGGCTGCACTTGAGGCGGTCCTGATGGTCCTGGACCAACCGGCCAGCGCTACTGAGTTGGCAGCCGGGCTTAACCTGACCGTCGCCGTCGTCGAGCAGTTACTGGCGGAACTGCAGCGGGAGTATAGCGGCTATACTGTTAAAGCCCCGGACATGGACGATGCCAGCGATGCTGGTTTCAGCGCCAGCCCCCGGGGTTTCGAATTGCGGAACATCGCCGGTGGCTGGCGGATCTACTCCCGCGCAGACTTCGCCGAGATCGTCGGACGGTTTGTGCTTGAGGGTCAGACGGCCAGGCTCACGGAGGCGGCCTTGGAAACACTGGCTGTCATCGCGTACCGCCAGCCTGTCTCCAGGGCCAGGGTGTCTGCAATTCGAGGAGTCAATGTCGATTCTGTCGTACGGACATTGACCCAGCGCGGGCTGATCGAAGATTCGGGACACGATCCTGAGTCGGGAGCCATCCTCTACCGGACCACGTCGTATTTCCTGGAACGGATGGGAATCGGCTCCGCAGCGGAACTGCCCCAGCTCTCACCCCATCTTCCGGGGCTTGAGGGCATCGCGGAGTTCTACGACGCCGACAGAATGTAGGCGGGAAATCCCGCGTGCGCACACGAATATTCATAAGGGCAGATAATTTCTGCATGGCTGGCTAGGGTTGTTCTTGGACAACCAGCGGGCCAAATAACGAAGGACGGGTCATGACACAGGCGGGACGCCAGGGTTCACCACGTAACAGTTCGGGACGCAACAGTTCAGAACGCAATGCCGGACAGGGCGGCGCCAGCCGCAATCCAGCGGCCAGCCGTAATCCGGCGCAGGGCGGCGCAAGCCGGAACCCTGCTCAGGGCGGCAGCGGCCGCCCCAGCGCGGCGGGCGGCGGATTCCGCGCCGGCGCCGGCAAGCGCAACGCCGGATTCGGCGGCGGCGACCGGCCGTACAAGGCCCCGAGGCCGCGCGAAGAGCCATTCGTGGATCCCGGCGACGCCCCGGCGTCGCCACCGGCCGGGCGCGGTGCCTCCGACCGGAAGCCAGCCGCCAGCCCATCGGCGCGCAATCCGGCTGCCCGCAAACCGGGCGCCAGCAAGGCTCCCGGCACCCCCGGCGCGCTCAAGCCCAAGCCGCGCACCGGCAGGCCCGGGGCGGCGGCGTCACGCGCCTTCGGCAGCGAACGGTTTGGCCAGAACCTTGGCCCCGTGCGGAAGCCTGCCCGCAAGCGTGGACCCCGCGGTGACGTTCCGCAGTCGGAAATGCACGACGCCGACGGCACGCGCCTGCAGAAAGTCATGGCCCAGGCCGGCGTGGCTTCGCGCCGCGTCTGCGAAGAGATGATCTCCGAAGGCCGGGTAGAAGTTGACGGCCAGGTTGTCACTGAGCTTGGTGTCCGCGTGGACCCCAAGACAGCAGTCATCCACGTTGATGGCCTGCGCATCCAGCTGGATGAAAACCTCGTGTACATGGTCTTCAACAAGCCCAAGGGCGTGGTGTCCACCATGGAGGACCCCGATGGCCGTCCTTGCATCAGCGATTTTGTGCGGAAGACCCACCAGGGCGAACGCCTGTTCCACGTGGGCCGGCTGGACGTCGCCACCGAAGGTCTGCTGCTGCTGACGAACGACGGCGAACTGGCCAACCGGCTGACCCACCCGTCCTACGAGGTCCCCAAGACCTACCTGGTCCAGGTCCGCGGCCCGTTCCCGCAGGGAGTTGGCGCGCAGCTCCGGGAAGGTGTGGAACTCGAGGATGGCTTTGCCTCCGTTGACTCCTTCAAGCTGGTGGACTCCACTCCGGGCCACGTGCTGATCGAAGTGGTCCTGCACTCGGGCAAGAACCGGATTGTCCGTCGCCTGTTCGACGCCGTCGGGTTCCCGGTCCTGCGGCTGGTGCGCGTCAAGGTGGGTCCCATTGGGCTGGGCGACCAGCGCCAGGGCAGCATCCGCAACCTTGGCAAGCAGGAAGTCGGCCACCTGCTGGCATCCGTAGGACTCTGAGGCATGTCCGCATTTCGCTCCCACGGGCGGGGGCACCTCAATGGGCCGGTCGTGGTGATTGGCACCGGCCTGCTCGGTGCCAGCATCGGGCTGGGCCTGCGTGGGCGCGGCGTGCCCGTGTTCCTGTCTGACCCGTCGCCGACCAACCAGGCGGTGGCCGTCGACATCGGTGCCGGCCAGCCCCTGGGCCAGCTCGGGGACGAGGCACCCGAGTTGGTGGTGGTGGCAGCACCGCCGGACGTGACCGCCGACGTCGTGGCCCGTGCGCTTGCCGACTACCCGGATTCCATGGTGGTTGACATCGCCAGCGTCAAGGCCGCCATCCTGGCGGAGTTGGGCGGCCGCGGCGCGGACCTCGCCCGCTATGTGGGGACGCATCCGATGGCAGGGCGCGAAAAGTCCGGGCCGGTTGCGGCCCGCGGCGAGCTCTTCACGTCCATGCCGTGGGTGGTTTGTCCGGGCCCGGAGTCATCCGCGGCTGCCGTGCAGACTGCGCGTTCCCTGGCCACGGACCTGGGAGCTGTGGTTTCCCAGTTCACTCCCGACGAACACGACGAAGCCGTGGCCTTGGTATCGCACCTGCCCCAGATCATGTCCTCCCTGCTGGCCAGCCGGCTGCAGGGGACGCCCCTTCACGCGCTGTCCCTCGCCGGCAACGGCCTGCGGGACGTCACGCGGATCGCCGCCAGCGATCCCACGCTGTGGGTCCAGATCCTGGGCGGCAACGCGGGGAAGGTCGTGGAGATCCTTTACGGAGTCCGCGAGGACCTGAACCGGCTCATCGGCACGCTCGAGGAACCGCTTGCGCCGGGCGCCAGGCTTGACCTGGCCCAGCTGATCAGCGAAGGCAATGCCGGGCAGGCCCGTATTCCGGGCAAGCACGGTGGCCCGCCGCAGGCCTACTCCTGGCTGACGGTCCTCGTGGATGACCGGCCGGGACAGATCGCGCAGCTCCTCACCGAAATCGGTGAGATCGGCGTGAACGTGGAGGACCTTCGGCTGGACCATTCCTCGGGCCAGAACGTGGGCATGGTGGAACTGTCCGTGCTGCCGAACAAGCATGACCATCTGATCGAAGCACTCAACGACCGCGGATGGCGGGTATTGCAGTAATGACACAAGAACTTCTTGACACCCTTCCGGCCTTGCGCGTCGGCAGGCCCCTGGTGGTTGCCATCGACGGGCCGTCAGGCTCCGGCAAGTCCAGCGTGAGCAAGGAAGTGGCCCGCCGGCTGCACCTTGCCTACCTGGACACCGGCGCCATGTACCGGGCCCTGACATGGTTCTGCGTCACCAGCGGAATTGACCTCAGTGACGCCGCCGCCGTGGAGCAGGCGTCCCGGGACCTGGTCCTGGAACTGAGCACCACGCCGCGGGAGGAATACGTCCGCGTGAACGGCGCCGACGTCACGGACGCCATCCGTGAACCGGCAATTTCGTCGGCGGTCAGTGCGGTGGCCACCACCCTGGGTGCCCGGACCGAACTGATCCGCCGGCAGCGTGAGCTCATTGAAAAGCACCACCGCCGCATCGTGGTGGAGGGCCGGGACATCACGACCGTCGTGGCCCCGGGCGCGGAAGTCCGCATGCTACTGACCGCCAGTGAGGAGGCCCGGCTTCGCCGCCGCGGCATCCAGCTGGGCGGCACGCAGAATGCGGAGCAGCTCGCCGCCCAGGTCACCCACCGTGACGCCAAGGATTCCACGGTGGTGAACTTCACCCAGGCTGCCGACGGTGTTGTCACCCTCGATTCTTCCGATCTGGACTTCGCCGAGACCGTGGACGCGGCGCTCGTGATCGTCACGAAGGTGCTTAACCGTGACTGACCGCGGCGTGCGGCTTCCCTCCGGCCTGACTATGACCTGGAGCCGGCCCGTCGGCTGGCTCCTGGACCACGTGGTGTACCGGACGTCCGTCACTGGCCGGGACAACGTGCCTACAGGCGGGCCGGTGATTTTTGCCGGCAACCACATCAGTTTCCTGGACGGGCCGGTGATGTTCGGCGCGTCGCCGCGTCCCATGCACATCCTGGTCAAGAAGGAGATGTTCAAGGGCTTGCTGGGTCGGGTCCTTCGGGCCTCCGGCCAGTTGCCGGTTGACCGCTCCGGGGACCGGGCTGCGCTGCTGCTGGGCAAGAACATGCTCGACGCCGGCCGCTGCATCGGGATTCTTCCGGAAGGAACTCGGGGGAGCGGCCAGGCAACAGACATCAACAACGGGGTGTCCTGGCTGGCGCTGAACTCGGGGGCCCCCGTGGTTCCCGTGGCGATCCTCGGCACCCGGACGGGCAGCGAACACCTCGACACAGTACCCAGGCCAGGGCGGCGGTTCCACGTCAGCTTCGGCAACGCACTGACCCTCAGCCGCAACCCCGGCGAAACGGGCCGTGCTTCAATGGACAGGGCGGGAATGGAAATCCGCGCTGCGCTTGCGGGGCACGTCCAGGAGACCATCCAACACAGTGGGCAGCCTTTGCCCCACGCGGATTTCCGCACGAACTTCACAGCAGTAGCCGGGACGCCGGCAGATGACCACTAAGGAAAGTGCAATGAGCGATACGACTCAAACCTCCAGCCACTCCGGCGCCGGCGAAGATGAATACACGCCCACCGGCACGGACCAGGTGGCCGAGCGGCTGGCCGCCATCGACGACGACGAAGCGGAGATGCGTGCCGCGTCGCTCCGCGCCGGCTTGGACGACTACGAGCTCGACGAGGAAGACGCCGCCCTGCTCAGCGGGAACTACGACGACGAGGACTTCGACGGTCCGGTCAAGCTCGATCCCGTGCTTGCCATCATCGGCCGTCCCAACGTGGGCAAATCCACTCTGGTGAACCGTATCCTGGGCCGCCGCGAAGCCGTGGTTGAGGATACTCCCGGCGTGACGCGGGACCGCGTGATGTACTCGGCACACTGGAACGGGCGCAACTTCACTTTGGTGGACACCGGCGGCTGGGAGCACGATGCGCGCGGCATCCACGCCCGGGTGGCCGAACAGGCGGAAATGGCCGTGGAAATGGCCGACGCCGTGCTCTTCGTCGTCGACTCCGCGGTGGGCGCCACCGCAACGGACGAGGGCGTTATGAAGATGCTCCGCCGCAGCAAGAAGCCGGTCATCATGGTGGCCAACAAGGTGGACGACTTCGCCCAGGAAGCGGACTCCGCCACCCTGTGGGGCCTCGGCTTCGGCGAGCCATACCCCGTCTCGGCCCTGCACGGACGCGGCGTGGCCGACCTCCTGGACCACGTGATGGACACCCTGCCGGAGTTCTCCACCATTGAGGGCCTGGAACGCTCGGGCGGACCCCGCCGCATCGCACTGATCGGCCGCCCGAACGTGGGCAAGTCATCACTGCTGAACAAGCTGGCAGGGTCCGAACGTGTCGTCGTGGACAACACCGCCGGCACCACGCGTGATCCGGTGGATGAGTTCATTGAACTCGGCGACCGCACGTGGCGCTTTGTGGACACGGCAGGCATCCGCCGCCGCCAGCACATGGCGCAGGGCGCCGACTACTACGCCTCCCTCCGTACGCAGGCGGCGCTCGAAAAGGCGGAGGTCGCCGTCGTGCTTCTCGCGGTGGATGAGGTCCTCAGCGAGCAGGACGTCCGCATCCTGCAGCTCGCCATCGAGTCGGGCCGCGCCCTGGTGCTGGCCTTCAACAAGTGGGATCTGCTCGACGACGAACGCCGCACCTACCTGGAGCGCGAAATCGAGCAGGACCTGGCCCACGTGGCCTGGGCGCCCCGGGTCAACATCTCCGCCCTGACGGGCTGGCACAAGGACCGCCTGGTTCCCGCCCTGGACCTGGCCCTGGAGAACTGGGACAGGCGCATTCCCACCGGCAAGCTCAATGCCTTCCTCGGCGAGCTTGTGGCGGCGCACCCGCACCCGGTCCGCGGCGGAAAGCAACCGCGCATCCTGTACGGCACGCAGGCGTCCAGCCGGCCGCCGAAGTTTGTGCTGTTCACCACCGGATTCCTGGACCCGGGCTACCGCCGCTTCATCACACGCAGGCTCCGCGAAACGTTCGGTTTCGAGGGCACGCCCATCGAGGTCAACATGCGCGTCCGCGAAAAGCGCGGCAAGAAGCGTTAATTAGGACACACCGGGGGCGTGCAGGCGGCAAAGTGTCACTTGCACCCTCCGGAATCGTGTAAGCTTTTCAAGGTGGTTCGGCCGGACTGCTGAGTTGAAATCCTGGCTAGCATCGGGAGTAAACGCAGCGGAGAACGGCGGAACTAACGGGCTGTAGCGCAGCTTGGTAGCGCACTTGACTGGGGGTCAAGGGGTCGCAGGTTCAAATCCTGTCAGCCCGACCAAAACAGAAGCGTCCCGGAGAATTGTCTCCGGGACGCTTCTGTTTTTGTGCCGTCCTTTTCGGATGTTTCGCGGCCTGGCTTATTTCAGGAACTTCGACGTCCTGCGGTCCGCCAGAATCTTTCCCTTGCTCTGACACGTGGGACAGTACTGCAGGGAAGTATCCGCGAAAGACACCTCCCGGACTGTGTCACCACACACCGGGCAAGCCTCGCCGGTGCGTGCATGGACCCGCATGTGGCTGCGTTTGACGTCCTTGAGCTCGCTGGGCGGCTTGCCCTCGGCTTCGGCCAGGGCTGTTCCGAGCACGCTGTGGATGGCGTCATAAAGCACCTGCACCGTGCCACGGTCCAAGGACTTGGCGGTGGCAAAGGGGGAGATCCTCGCAGCATGCAGGATCTCGTCGCTGTAGGCGTTCCCGATCCCCGCGATCACGCTCTGGCTCCGCAGGACGCCCTTGATCTGCTGGGAAGTGGAGCCGAGAATTTCCGCCAGCATGTCGGCGTCGAACGCTGCGCTGAACGGGTCCGGCCCGAGCGCCGCGACGCCCGGCACATCCTGGGGGTCGCGCACCACGTACACGGCAAGGCTCTTTTTGGTCCCCGCCTCGGTGAGATCCATGCCATGGGCACCGTCCGGCCCGGTGAACGCCAGCCGGGCGGCGATGTGGCCTTTTCCCATCCGGAGCTGGGTGTCTGTGGGCGAGTCCGTGAAGCGGACCCAGCCCGCCCGGGCGAGGTGGAAGACAAACGACGGCCCGTCGGTGTCAATGCTGACAAACTTTCCAAACCGCCGCACGCCGGCGACCGTGCAGTTCTCCAGCGCTGTGAACGGCGGATCCGCTGTCTTCAGCACGGCAAAGGAAACGATCTGGACCTTCCGCACCACCGCTCCGCGCAGGTGCTCGTCCAGGAAACCGGCCAGGCCTGCAACCTCGGGAAGCTCCGGCATGGTTTACCTGTGGTCAGCCTGGCTGTCGGGTGCGGCCGGCGCCTCAGGAACAGCTGACGCCTCGGGACCGGGTGAGCTGGCGGCGGAGTCCTTGGCTGCCTTCGCAGCCTGGGAACGCTCGGCACCTGCCTTCTTGAGCACCTTCATCTTTTTGCCGCGCTGCCGCCAGACCCTCCACAGGATCAGGCCAACCACAAAGATCACGGCGGCGGCGATGGCTGAGATCTGTGTCCACAGCGGGAACCAGGTTGCCTCTGTGCCAAGGATCCGCTGTCCGTTGTGGGCGGCCTGCGAGCTGCCGAACATGATCCCGGCGGTCAGCAGATTCGGGGACGCGAGAGCCGCAGCTGCGACGAGGATGGTCAGCTTCCAGGGCCAGCTTACGGATTTGCGTGTGGCCTGCCAGGCCACCAGGAGGGGGACGAACGTGAAAACAAACCCGTAAAACATCCCCACCAGGATGCCCGCCCCGAGATTGCCCTGGACCTGGTTGCGGATAACATTCGCCCACCAGACCGGGAGGATGGCCGCTAAGGCAAAGTAAGCGATTGTGAGGACCACCAACGCCACCGCAACGAGGATGATCCGTGCAGCCCAGTTCGCCTTTTTCGCGGGCGATTCTTGTGCATGTGATCTCATGAGTCTCATCATGTCAGAATCCTCCTCGAACGCCCGTGGAGTTGTGCCTATACTTTCAGCGGCGGCTTGTTTTCCAGGCCCCGTTGACATTGGTGATTGACCCGATGAAAGGCCCCTGATGAGCAACATTCCCGAAGACCTGTCCTACACCGCCGAGCACGAGTGGGTATCCGCACCGAGCGCCGACGGCGTGGTCCGGGTGGGCATCACCGACTTCGCGCAGGACGCACTCGGAGATGTTGTCTATGCCCAGATGCCGGAAGCCGGCACCAAAGTCACCGCAAACGAAGTCGTGGGCGAGGTCGAATCCACCAAGAGTGTCAGTGACATCTATGCTCCGGTCAGCGGCGAAGTCGTGTCACGCAACGAATCCCTCGATACCGATTCGGCGTTGATCAACTCCGATCCGTACGGCGACGGCTGGCTGATCGAGATCCGGCTGGCAGAAGCGGACGCTGTGGAATCGTTGCTCAGTGCATCCGAGTACGAACAGCAGGTAGGCTTAAGCTAACGGGTTCATCCAGTCCGGCCAACGGGCGTCTTCGCACGTCAGTGGCCGGATCGGGGCCCGGCATCGGATCCGCGAGGCGGATCCGTCAGGGCAAAAGTTGATTGCAGGCGTGAGAGCTGCAACGAAAGAGGAGGAATCCATGGTTGGCCACGAACAGGACCCTGCCGAAGGCGAGCACGGCACAGGTGCGGCCAGGGCTTCGGAGACCACCTCGATCCATCTCACCCCCGTCTCCGACGAACCCACCATCGCCCCCAAGCTGTCCACGGACGAGCGTTCATCCGTGGAGGCGCTGCCGGCCGGTTCCGCGCTCCTGGTGGCCCACAGCGGCCCGAACGCGGGTGCCCGCTTCCTGCTTGACACCGACACCACCACGGCCGGCCGTCATCCTGATGCCGACATCTTCCTGGATGACGTCACCGTCTCGCGGCGCCACGTCGAGTTCCGCCGCACTGCGCGGAGCTTTGAAGTGGTGGATACCGGCAGCCTCAACGGCACGTACGTCAACCACGACCGCGTGGACAGTGTTGAGCTAAAGTCCGGGAACGAAGTCCAGATCGGCAAGTTCCGACTCACCTTCTACCTGAGCCCTGCCCGCGCAGCAGGCCGCGCCTGATCCCGGGACACTTGCCTGTGGCAATGGCACAACCGGAACGCCGGGGGCCCCAAGTTTTGAACATCGGGGAAGTCCTCGCGCAACTCAGCGGCGACTTTCCGGGTATGACCGCGTCGAAAATCAGGTTCCTTGAGGAAAAGGGACTGATTAATCCGCGCCGTACTCCGGCCGGATACCGGCAGTACTCGGACAGTGACGTCGAACGTCTTCGTTTTGTGCTGGCGCTGCAGCGGGACCAGTATCTTCCACTGAAAGTCATTAAGGACTACCTTGATGCGATCGACAGGGGAGAGCGGCCCGAGAACCTGCCACCCGGCGTCGTGGTTTCGCCGCGGATCGTTTCGGATGAATTGGCCGTGGAGCTTCAGAACCGCGGCCGGAAATTCAGTGAGGAACAGCTGCGGACCGAGTCCGGCGCCAGTATTCCGTTACTCCAATCGCTGCTGAGCTTCGGGCTGATCAGCCACAGCAACGGCAAGTTCGACGAGCACGCCCTCCAAGTGGCCCGTGCCTGCGTGCAACTGGAGAGCCACGGCCTTGAGCCGCGCCACCTGCGGCCGTTCCAGGCCGCCGCGGAACGTGAATTCGGACTCGTGGAGCGCGCAGTTGCGCCGCTCGCGTCCAGGCGCGATTCCGCGTCACAGGCGCGGGCTGCTGAAGCGGCCCGCGAAATCAGCGACCTCTGCCTTGTCCTGCACCGGGCACTGGTCCAGGACCGTATCTCACGTATGGACATCTGATGATCGAAGTGGAGATCGTAGGCGTTCGTATCGAACTGCCGTCCAACCAGCCGCTCGTCCTGCTGCGCGAGATCCACGGCGAACGGCACGTGCCCATCTGGATCGGGACTCCAGAGGCAAGTGCCATCGCCCTGGCCCAGCAAGGGGTAGTGCCTCCGCGCCCGATGACCCACGACCTCCTGGTGGACGTGGTGGAGTCCCTGGGCCATTCGGTTGTCAGCGTCAACATTGTGGCCGTTGAGGACAACATCTTTTATGGCCAGCTCCAGTTCGAGAACGGCACCACCGTCAGCTCGCGGGCATCCGACGCCCTCGCGATCGCGTTGCGAGCCAAATGCCGCATCTGGTGTGCCGACTCGGTAATGGATGAAGCCGGAGTCCGCATTACCGAGCATGACGATGGGGAGGACACTGACCCGGGCCCCACCGTGGACGAGGAGCGCGAACTGCGGCGCTTCCGTGAGTTCCTGGACGATGTGGAGCCCGAAGACTTCGACGGCTGAGGTCACGTTAAGGTTAAAGTTGAGCCTGAAAGTTCCGACACGCCTGCGCCAAGCGGCCTAGATCTTTGACCTTGGGGCGCAGCGGGCCTAACGTCGAAGGTATCAAGCTCCCATTGCTTACAGCAGCCGCGCAAGTCACACTGTAAAAGTACGACCCCCGCGAAATTACATGCATGAACTTCATGTGTGAACCGGCTGATGCAGTGGTCCCCGGGAGCTTATGACAAGGAGGATCCAGGTGAGTCCCAAAGGCGAAGCAGGCGGGCTGAAGCAGCCCACAACGGCTGGTGTGGCTGTGCCCGCGAGCGGTGCCCAGGGCCTCCTGTTTACCGAAGACCTTCCCGTCCTGGACGAGGACGCCGGCTACCGCGGCCCCACGGCCTGCAAGGCGGCCGGCATCACGTACCGCCAGCTGGACTACTGGGCTCGCACCGGGCTGGTTGAGCCCGCAGTCCGCGGCGCCGCAGGCTCCGGCTCGCAGCGACTCTACGGCTTCCGGGACATTCTCGTCCTCAAGGTAGTCAAGCGGCTTCTGGACACCGGTGTTTCCCTTCAGCAGATCCGCACGGCAGTGGAACATCTGCGCGAACGCGGCGTGGAGGATCTGGCACAGATCACGCTCATGAGCGACGGCGCGAGCGTCTACGAATGCACCTCCGCAGACGAGGTCATCGATCTTGTACAGGGTGGACAAGGCGTTTTCGGCATCGCCGTGGGCCGGGTCTGGCGCGAAGTCGAGGGCAGCCTGGCTTCCCTGCCGAGCGAACACGCCGCCGAACAGTCCTTTCCCGACGACGAGCTGAGCAAGCGGCGCGCTGGCCGCAAGATCGGCTGACAACAGGCTGGCACAACACCAACAAGAAGAGGCCACCCCCGGCGGGGATGGCCTCTTGTCGTTGTCTGCGGAACCTTTGGCTGCAGCGGGGCTGCAGCCAAAGGGTTAACGCTGGGTTCGGTTTCGCAGGCCGCTTCCGGCCGCCAGGAGGTTGACAAGGAGGGCGTCGAACAACGCAGCAGATGTCTTCGCGGATTCGCCGGGCCAGTGGTGCACCGGGTGGGCCGCGCCCTGGATCTGCTGCCAGTTCGCCTGTTCGGGGATGCGTGGGCTCAGCAGCAGGTCACCGAACATCGATTCCATTTCCGCGAGGCGGTACGTGTGTTCGGAGGAGCCGGTGCGAACGCGGTTGGCCACAATGCCTGCCGGGGATAGGTTCGGCGCGAATTCCTGCTTGAACAGCTGGATGGCGCGCATGGTCCGTTCCGTCCCAGCCACCGAGAAGAGTCCCGGCTCGGCCACGAGCGCTACTTTGTCACTTGCGGACCAGGCCATCCGGGTCAGCCCGTTCAGCGACGGCGGGCAGTCAATGAGGACCAGCTCGTAGCGGTCGGCGCCAGCCAAGACCGCGGAAAGCCTGCGAAGATCCCTGCGGCCAAGGTCGGGGCGGTCGTAGATGCCGGTGTACGCCGAACCCACGGCGACGTCCAGGACGGCCGGTCCGGATCCGTTGGTATGCGCCCGTGCCGTCCAGGAGCTGCCCGCGACATTGTCCGCGAGCTTGGCCCGGCGGGGGCTCTTGAGCATCCTGCCGATGTCCAGGTGGTCGCCGGCCTGGACACCCAGGGCTGTGGTCGCGTCCGCATGGGGATCGAGGTCCACCACCAGTGTGGGGATGCCTGCGGCAAGCGCCGCAGACGCCAATCCTGTGGTGACGGACGTCTTGCCGACTCCGCCCTTGAGGCTGCTGATGCTGACTACTTGCACTTGTGAGACCAAAACCTAACGCCGGCTGCCGTGTTGGGGGTAATGTTTGCTCCGGCACTGCCGAAGCCAGCGGCTCGAGCCGCCTTACTCATCATATGTGGCTGCGCCGATGAATCCCGCCTTATGGGGACGCGGCATGGCACGGCGATGGTATGGGTGACCGGTTCTGCCAGCCTCCGTTGATGCACGCGGGACATGACGGAGGTTCTGTGACTGTGGCCACAATGATTTGTGTTTGCCAGCACGGGTCTTAGACACTGTGACCACCTACCGATACACCCGCGATGATGCAGGAGAAGTATGTTTTCCAAGATTCTGGTGGCCAACCGCGGCGAAATCGCGATCAGGGCCTTCCGTGCCGGCTACGAGCTGGGCGCCAAGACCGTTGCTGTCTTCCCCAATGAGGACCGAAACTCGATCCACCGCCAGAAGGCCGATGAGGCATATCTGATCGGCGAAGAGGGGCACCCCGTCCGGGCTTACCTGGATGTTGCCGAAGTGGTCCGCGTCGCCAAGGAGTCCGGCGCCGACGCCATCTACCCCGGCTACGGCTTCCTTTCGGAAAACCCGGACCTGGCCCGCGCAGCACAGGAAGCGGGCATCACCTTTGTTGGCCCGCCGGCTGAGGTGCTTGAGCTGGCCGGCAACAAGGTGGCAGCGCTGAAGGCTGCCCGTGAGGCCGGTGTTCCGGTCCTGAAATCGAGTGAACCCTCGAAGGACATGGATGAGCTGATCGCTGCAGCCGACGAGATCGGTTTCCCCATCTTCGCCAAGGCAGTCGCCGGCGGCGGCGGACGTGGGATGCGCCGCGTCGACACGAGGGAAGCCCTTCCCGAGGCGCTGCAGGCCGCCATGCGCGAAGCCGATGCGGCATTCGGTGACCCCACCATGTTCCTGGAGCAGGCAGTGCTCCGCCCGCGCCACATCGAGGTGCAGATCCTGGCCGACGCCGAGGGTAACGTCATCCACCTCTTCGAACGTGACTGCTCCATCCAGCGCCGTCACCAAAAGGTCATTGAGATCGCTCCCGCGCCCAACCTGGACGAAGGCATCCGCCAGGCCCTTTACCGTGACGCGGTGAAGTTCGCCAAGGCCCTGAACTACGTCAACGCCGGAACCGTAGAGTTCCTGGTGGACACCGTCGGCGAACGCGCCGGGCAGCACGTCTTCATCGAAATGAACCCCCGCATTCAGGTGGAGCACACCGTCACTGAGGAAGTGACGGACGTTGACCTGGTGCAGGCACAACTGCGGATCGCTTCCGGCGAAACCCTCGCGGACCTGGGTCTCTCCCAGGAAACGGTCCAGCTCAAGGGCGCAGCGCTGCAGTGCCGCATCACCACCGAGGACCCTGCCAACGGGTTCAGGCCGGACGTCGGGAAGATCACCGGTTACCGTTCCGCCGGCGGCGCCGGTGTAAGGCTCGACGGCGGTACCGTCTACTCGGGGGCCGAAATCAGCCCGCACTTCGACTCCTTGCTGGTGAAGCTGAGCTGCCGCGGCCGCGACTACCCGGCCGCCGTGGCCCGCGCACGCCGGGCGCTCGCGGAGTTCCGCATCCGTGGCGTATCCACCAACATTTCCTTCCTCCAGGCCGTGCTCGACGATGCCGACTTCATTGCCGGGAACGTCGCCACGAACTTCATCGACGAGCGTCCCCAGCTGCTAAAGGCCAGGGTTTCCGCCGACCGCGGCACCAAGCTCCTGACCTGGCTGGCCGAGGTTACAGTCAACAAGCCCAACGGCGAGCTGACCGTGCACTCGGATCCGGCCGCCAAACTCCCGGCCGTTGGGGATCAGCAGGCGGCGCCGGGATCGCGCCAGCGCCTCCTGGAGCTTGGCCCCGAAGGCTTCGCCAAGGCCCTGCGTGCGCAGACCGCCGTGGCCGTCACCGACACCACGTTCCGCGATGCCCACCAGTCCCTGCTGGCAACCCGGGTGCGTACCCGCGACCTCGTGGCCGCCGGTCCCGCGGTCACCGCGCTGCTCCCGGAACTCCTGTCCGTTGAGGCCTGGGGCGGCGCCACCTACGATGTGGCACTGCGCTTCCTCGGCGAGGACCCCTGGGACCGCCTGGCCGCCCTGCGGAAGGCGCTGCCCAATGTCTGCCTGCAGATGCTGCTGCGCGGCCGGAACACGGTGGGCTACACGCCGTACCCGGAAGAGGTGACGGTGGCTTTCGTCAACGAGGCCGCCGCCACCGGTATCGACATTTTCCGCATCTTCGATGCCTTGAACGACGTCAACCAGATGGCACCCGCCATCCGCGCCGTCCGGGCCACGGGCACAGCAGTAGCCGAAGTCGCCCTGTGCTACACCGGCGACTTGCTGAACCCGGATGAGAAGCTCTACACGCTGGACTACTACCTGGAACTGGCGCAGCGGATTGTGGACGCCGGCGCCCACATCCTGGCCATCAAGGACATGGCCGGGCTGCTCCGCCCGGCAGCGGCCGCCAAGCTGGTGGCTGCACTGCGCGAACGCTTCGACCTCCCGGTCCACCTCCACACGCATGACACGGCAGGCGGCCAGCTGGCCACCCTGATGGCGGCAGTTGACGCCGGCGTGGACGCTGTTGACGTTGCCTCAGCCTCGCTGGCCGGGACCACCAGCCAGCCGTCCGCCTCCGCCCTTGTGGCGGCGCTGGCGCACACCCCGCGGGACACCGGCTTGAGCCTTGACGCAGTCAGCTCCCTTGAGCCGTACTGGGAAGCCGTGCGCCGCGTTTACGCGCCGTTCGAATCAGGCCTTCCGGGCCCCACCGGCCGTGTTTACCAGCACGAAATCCCGGGCGGCCAGTTGTCCAACCTGCGCCAGCAGGCCATCGCGCTGGGTCTGGGGGAGCGCTTCGAGGCGATCGAGGACATGTACACCGCGGCGGACCGGATTCTGGGCCGCCTGGTGAAGGTCACGCCGTCGTCCAAGGTGGTGGGCGACCTCGCCCTGCACCTCGTGGGCCTCAATGCAGATCCGGCGGACTTCAACGAAAACCCGCAGAACTACGACATCCCGGACTCCGTCATCGGTTTCCTGTCCGGCGAACTTGGCGACCCGCCCGGAGGATGGCCGGAACCTTTCCGTACCAAGGCGCTCCAGGGTCGCAGCATCAAGGTCCGCGACGTTGACCTCAGTCCCGAGGACAGCGCCGCGCTCCAGGGTGATTCCAAGACCCGCCAGAGCACGCTGAACCGCCTGCTCTTCGAAGGCCCCACCAAGGATTACCTCAAGAGCGTGGAAACGTACGGCAACATTTCCGTCCTCGACACCCGTGATTACCTTTACGGCCTGCAGCGCGGCGCCGAGCACGAGATCCAGCTGGAGAAGGGTGTCCGGCTGATCGCCTCGCTGGAAGCTGTTTCCGAGCCCGACGAAAAGGGCATGCGGACGGTCATGTGCACCCTGAACGGCCAGTCCCGCCCCGTTGTGGTCCGTGACCGCTCCGTGGTGAGCAACGTCAAGGCTGCCGAGAAGGCAGACCCGGCCCAGCCGGGCCACGTCGCCGCGCCGTTCGCCGGCGCCGTCACCGTGACCGTCAAGGCCGGCGACACGGTCAACGCCGGTGACACGGTGGCCACCATCGAAGCAATGAAGATGGAAGCCTCCATTACGACGCCGGTGGCAGGCAAAGTCTCGCGGCTCGCCATTTCAGCTGTAGAGCAGGTGCAGGGCGGGGACCTCCTCCTGGTCGTCGAGTAGACCCTACAAACAACGCGGGGTCACTTCCCGCCCATCCGAGTGCATCGGAGGGGCGGGAAGTGACCCCGCGTTGTTGTTTGCTTGGGACGGATATCCGCTAGCCGCGCGGCGCGCCGTACATTTCCTCGATGACTGTCTCGAAGTCCTTCATCACCTGGGCCCGCTTCACCTTCATGGACGGCGTCAGGTGGCCGGAAGCTTCCGTGAAGTCCGAAGCGACGATCCGGAATGACTTGATGGCTTCCGCCTGCGACACCGAGGCGTTGGCATGCGTGATCAGGTCCTGCACGGCTGCCTTGACCACCGGGTTCTCGACCGCTTCGTCGAGCGTGGTGGTGGCCGGCAGTCCGTGCCGCTGGAGCCAGCCCGGCAGGGCCTCCTGGTCCAGGGTCACCAGGGCGCCGATGAACGGCCGGTTGTCTCCCACCACCAGGACCTGGGAGACCAGAGCATCCGCCCGGATCTGGTCCTCCAGCAGGGCCGGAACCACGTTCTTACCGCCGGCCGTGACAATGATTTCCTTCTTGCGGCCGGTGATCCACAGGAAGCCGCTCTCGTCGAGCCGTCCGATGTCGCCGGTGCGGAACCAGTCATCGGCAAACGTATCCGCCATCAGGTCATCGCGCTTGTAGTAGCCGCGCATCACACAGACGCCCTTGGCCAGGATCTCGCCGTCTTCGGCGATCCTGACGGAGTTGCCCGGCAGGGGCTTCCCCACGGAACCGATCTTGATCAGGGCCGGCGTGTTGACGGAAATCGGGGCGGTGGTCTCGGTCAGGCCATACCCTTCAAGGATCTGCAGGCCGATGCCCTGGAAGAAGTGGCCCAGCCGTTCGCCGAGCGGACCGCCGCCGGACACAGCATGGGCCACGTTCCCGCCCATCGCAGCGCGCAGCTTGCCGTAAACGAGTTTGTCGAACACTGTGTGCTTGAGTTTCAGCCCCAGGCCAACGTGCCCGGCCTGGCGGGCTTTGGAGAACGCGATGGCGGTCTCCGTGGCCTTGTGGAAGATGGCACCCTTGCCGCCGTCCTCTGCCTTTGTCAGGGCCGAGTTGTACACCTTTTCGAAGACGCGCGGCACGGCCAGGATGAACGTGGGCTGATAGCTCTGCAGGTCAGCCAGCAGGTTCTTGATGTCGGGGGTGTGTGCCACGGTGGCCCCGGCGGCCACAGCCAGCACCGAAATGAACCGGGCAAAGACGTGCGCCAAAGGCAGGAACATGATGGTTTTTGCCTGTTCGTTGACCACGTCGCCAAGCAGTGCCAGGGCGTTGTCGGACAGCTCAACGAAGTTGCCGTGGGTCAGCTCGCAGCCCTTGGGCCGGCCGGTGGTGCCGGAGGTGTAGATCAGGGTGGCAACGTCACTGAGCCGCGCCGATGAGCGGCGGGCCTCAAGGTCGGCGTCGCTGACGTCCCGGCCGGCCTCACGGACGGCGTCCAGTCCGCCGCCTTCGAGCTGCCAGACGTGCTGGAGGGCGGTGAGGCCTTCCGAGGTGGCAGCCTGCCTGATGATGTCCTCGTGGTGGGCGGCCTCGCCGAAGGCGGCCACTGCACCGGAGTCACCGAGGTTCCAGGCAACCTGCGACGGCGATGAGGTCTCGTAGATGGGCACTGAGACGCCGCCGGCGAACCAGATGGCGAAGTCGATGAGGGCCCATTCGTAGCGTGTCCGGGACATGATGCCCACCCGGTCGCCGGCTCCCACGCCGCTGGCCATCAGGCCCTTCGCAAGGGCTGAGACGTCTGCCAGGAAGTCTGTGGCGGTGACGTCCCGCCAGGCGCCTGCGGAGTCCAGCCGCGAGAAGAGCGCCGGGTTGCTGGGCTTGGCTGCCTGCCGAAGCAAGAGATCGGTGATGTTGCTTTCCGGTGGGACAACAACCAGGGGCGGAACACTGAATTCGCGCACTATAGCTCCTTTGATATCCATAGACCCGCACAGGGTATGCCTAAAGACTAATACGCCCTGTAACTTGGCCGTGCAGAAACAAACCTACTGGCCAGTAACATATGAGTCAAAGAGGAGTGAGGGGGCCATGGGCCCGGCCTCCGGCGCTGCCCGCCCGGCGCGCCCTAGAATGAAGCACTATGTACGAAACGCCCCCCGGCGAGCCAGCCGCCCCGCCCCGACGTCCGGCTCCCTGGCGGCGGCGGCCGCTGGCATTGAGGGCCCGGCCGCGGCAGGTGGAATCGTTCCGCGAGCACCTGCGGCTCGGGCGCAAGGGGCTGGCAATCGGCATCGATATCGGCGGCACCAAAGTCGCCGCCGGCGTGGTGGACGCCGACGGAAGGATCCTGAGCGAGGCCCGGCGGTCCACACCCGGCAGCGACCCGCGTGCGGTAGAGCAGGTCATCGTAGAGCTCGTGGACGAACTCGGTGCCGGCCACAGGGTCTGGTCTGTAGGCATCGGTGCGGCCGGCTGGATGGATCTGGACGGCGGAACCGTGCTTTTCAGTCCGCACCTCGCCTGGCGCAACGAGCCGTTGCGCGCAAACCTGCAGCGCCTGCTGCGCCGGCCTGTGCTGCTGACGAACGACGCCGACGCCGCGGCCTGGGCGGAATGGCGCTTTGGTGCAGGGCAGGGCGAGGACCGGCTGGTATGCATCACCCTCGGTACCGGCATCGGCGGTGCCATGGTGATGGACGGGCGGGTGGAGCGCGGCCGGTTTGGTGTAGCCGGCGAATTCGGCCACCAGATCATCATGCCCGGCGGGCAGCGTTGCGAGTGCGGTAACCGGGGCTGCTGGGAGCAGTACGCCTCGGGCAACGCCCTCGGCCGGGAAGCGAGGATTCTGGCGCGGGCCAATTCGCCGGTTGCCCAGGAACTGCTGGCCACCGTCGGCGGTGACGCCGAGCAGATCACCGGGGCCATTG
The DNA here is from genome assembly GCF_023913835.1 of Pseudarthrobacter raffinosi. Classification (NCBI taxonomy): domain Bacteria; kingdom Bacillati; phylum Actinomycetota; class Actinomycetes; order Micrococcales; family Micrococcaceae; genus Pseudarthrobacter; species Pseudarthrobacter raffinosi. Next base: position 45,274 of record NZ_JAMXBG010000007.1, read on the forward strand.
TCACTGATCTGGCACTCGCCGGTGACGCGGCCTGCCGCGAACTCCTGGATGAAGTGGGCGAGTGGCTGGGCCTGGGATTGGCGAACCTGGCGGCAGCATTGGATCCGGGACTGTTTGTGATCGGCGGGGGACTCTGCTCGGCAGGGGACCTGCTGGTGGAGCCCGCGCGCAAGGCGTTCGCCCGGAACCTAACGGGCCGTGGCTTCCGTCCGGCAGCCGGCATCGCGCTGGCAGCGCTCGGACCAAACGCGGGGCTCATCGGGGCGGCCGATCTGTCCCGCGTCAGTAGCCGCATGCGGTGAGGGACGCACCTTAGACGCGGGCGCCGTCGTCGTTCTCGTCCTTTTCCTGGGGCAGCTTCATGATCAGGTAAACCACGGCAAGGATGAACACTGCCACCATGCCCACGATCGCCAGCAGCGGCGCTGACCGCCAGAACATCACGGCCAGGAGCAAGGCAATGGGCGCACCAATTGCGCCGAGCCAGGCAAGCATGGTCAGGGGATCCGTGCCTGCAAGGCTTGGCGGTTCTTCGGGAACGAAGTCCCCGGCGTCGTCCTCCGCAGCGTAGTCACGCGGGCCGAAGGCGGCAGGGCCGCCCTGGCTGTCACCGCCGGTCCGCTCGCCGGCCTCGACCTGCCCGCCGGCACCGGCGCCCGGCGTCGCCGCCTGCCGTTCGGCTGCGGACAGTTCGGTGGGGGCTGTTCCGGCCAGACCCAGCGGATCAAAGTCGCGGAATGTCGCGGACCTGCCGGACCCGGCCACGGCCTCCGGGCCAGCCGGACCAGGAGTTTCAGGGACAATGCCCGTGGCGTCAGGGCCCGAGGAGGCGTCCGCTGTGCCGGTAGGGTTGGCAGGTTTCTCTTCGAGCCGGGCCACCAGGTCCAGCCACACAGCATCGTCCTGGTTTGCGCTCTGGTCCGGCGATCCGGAGTCGGGCCTATTCATGGGCAGTGCCCTCCTGGACCTGGGCTGCTGCCGTGCCGGCAACCACCGCGCGGATGAAGTCGGCGGAGCCCTGGAAGATGTCCTCGGCGTCGTTATCCAGTGTTGCCACGTGGTAGCTGTTCTCCAGAGTGGTCAGTGTCAGTGGAGCGTTGGTCAGGCCGCGGCGCAGGGCTGCCACACTCGTGTCAGAGACAACGTGGTCCACGGTGGACCGGAAGACCCGTACGGGTGCGGTGATGCGGGGGAGCAGCCGGATGGTGTCCTTGAACATCTTGTTCAGCTCGTGGGCCGCGGCTACGGGCGTTCGCGGGTAGGCGCCCTCGTCCATCCCGGGCTTGAGGATGTCGTTGGCAATGGCCGGGGTGCTCTTCAGGACCAGTTTCAGGATGCCCGCCAGTGGAGCGCGTGGATCATCAATCACCAGTCCGGGGTTCACCACGATCACCCCCGCCACGGGCCGGGTGGCGGCAATTCTCAGGGCCAGGGTACCGCCCATGCTCAGCCCGGCGACGAAGACGTGGTCGCAGTGGGAGTCCAGCTCCAGGTAGGCGTCGTCCAGGGCGTCGTGCCATTGCGGCCAGCGCGTGCGGGCAAGGTCCTGCCAACGGCTGCCGTGCCCGGGCAGCAGCGGCATGCGTACCGCGAAGCCGGCGTCGGCAAGCGACTGGGCCCACGCGCGCAGCCCGTGCGGACTGCCCGTGAATCCGTGTGAGAGGACCACCCCGATCCGGGCTCCTTCGCCGTTGAAGGTGCTGCTGAAAGGGCTGTGGTCCGGTACGCCGGTCATGTAGTCTCCGAGGTGGTGTGAGGTGTGGCCGCGGTTCGGGCTGACGGTGCAGTGCTGGGTGCATGGGCAAGGAAGAAGGCGCTGGAACGGGCAAAAATCTCGGGCGCATCAACATCCAGGGTGGCCACGTGACCGCTGTTGTGCAGGTCCACTACCTCCACCAGCCGTGGGCCCAAACGCTGCCGCAACATCAGTAGTGAGGTGGCCGGCACCACGACGTCCGACTGGGACTTGAATACCTGCACCGGGGCGGTGACCTGGTGCAGCCCGCGGGTGGCTGTGCCGAAAAGCTTCTTGAGCTCGTGCACGGCTGCCAACGGAGTCCGTGAGTAGTCGCCGTCATTGGTGACGTCCGCCGTCGGCTGTTCCTCCTGAATGGGCAGTGTGGTGCGCTGGAAGTACTTGAGAACTCCGATGACCCGCACGCGGCGGTCGTAGAAGCTGAGGCCGGGATTCACCAAAGAGACGCCAGCCACGGGATGCCTGGCGGCAGTCAGCAGCGCAATGGCGCCGCCCATCGAGAGGCCGGCCACAAAACACTGCTCTGTCTGAGCGCTCAGCTGCAGGTACGCCGATTCGAAAGTCCCGTACCAGTCACGCCAGTTCGAGCGGGCGAGCTGCCGCCAATCCGAACCATGGCCGGGCAGGAGCGGCACCGACACGGCGAATCCTTGGGCGGCGAGGTTCTCTGCCCAGGGCAGGACGCTGAGCGGGCTGCCGGTAAAGCCATGGCAGATGGCAATCCCGGTAGTGGCATTGGGTCCGTGGCCGGGGTAGCTGAAAGCGGCAGGCCGGGGCGCGATGCTGCTTTCTGTCATAACACCATCGTGTCATTGTTCTCGACAAATCTCACTAGAGTAGGGTTGCACTGGAGTGCCCGCCCGGCCCGACGAAGGGCCGGCCGGCCGGCTTCCGGAGAGGTTCGTCACGTGTTCTATTGGGTCATGAAGAGGATCTTCCTGGGGCCGGTGCTGCGGCTTCTTTTCCGCCCCTGGGTCAAGGGCCTGGACAATGTTCCGGCGCAGGGCGCGGCAATTATCGCCTCAAACCACCTGTCTTTCTCCGACTCCATCTTTATGCCCCTGATGGTCCGCAGGCCGGTTGTTTTCCTGGCCAAGTCCGAGTACTTCACCGGCACCGGCATCAAAGGAAGGCTGACGGCCATGTTCTTCAGGCTCACCAACCAGCTGCCCATGGACAGGTCCGGGGGCGCGGCATCGGCTGTTTCGCTCAACGCCGGCATGGATGTCCTGACAAGCGGGGGACTGCTGGGCATCTACCCTGAAGGGACCCGCAGCCCCGACGCTCGCCTCTACCGGGGCAAAGTGGGCGTCGCCAGGCTGGCCCTGCAGGCTGGTGTGCCCGTGATTCCCGTGGCCATGATTGGCACGGACAAGGTTCAGCCCATCGGCAAGCGGATGCCGAACATCCGGCGCATCGGCATGATTTTCGGTGCGCCGTTGGATTTCAGCCAGTACGCAGACCAGGCGGAGGACCGGCTGGTCCAGCGCAAGGTCACCGACGAAATCATGTTCGAGCTGATGCGGCTCTCCGGCCAGGAGTACGTGGACGAGTACGCTGCCGTGGTGAAGCTCCGCCTTACGGGCGCAGCAGCCACCGAGGCTGGGGACGCCACCGCGAAACGCGCCGACCCTGACGGCGGGGCTGAGGGCACTGATGCCGAGGGTAAGGACCCGGCAGGCTGACTGTGACGCCGCTCTCTGTACGCGTGACGGTCAGGTGTCCTGAAGCCAGCCGCGCACATTAGTCTTAGATAGTGACTGAGCTATCTGCAAAACCTGCCTTTTCGCTGTCCAGCACCGCCCAGAGCGGAGCAGCCAATTATCCTGGCCTCGATGATTGGCGTGACCTTCCCGTTTCCCAGCAGCCCAGCTGGCAGGACAAGGACGTTTTCGACGCGTCTGTCGGGGAGCTTTCCGTGCTCCCGCCGCTGGTATTCGCCGGCGAAGTGGACGTTCTCCGGGAACGGCTGGCGGCTGCGGCGGAGGGCAAAGCCTTCCTGCTGCAAGGTGGCGACTGTGCTGAGACCTTTGAAGCGGCAACAGCGGATAAAATCAGCGCCCGGGTCAAGACCATCCTCCAGATGGCAGTGGTGCTCACCTATGGCGCAGCGATGCCAGTCATCAAGATGGGCCGGATGGCCGGCCAGTTCGCCAAGCCCCGCTCTTCCAACGACGAGACCCGCGACGGCGTGACCCTCCCGGCGTACCGCGGCGACATCGTCAACGGCTACGAGTTCACCCCCGAGTCCCGTGGCCATGACGCCGCCCGGATGCTCAAGGCCTACCACACGTCCGCCTCCACCCTGAACCTCATCAGGGCCTTCACGCAGGGCGGCTTCGCGGACCTGCGCTCCGTGCACCAGTGGAACAAGGGTTTCACCGAGAACCCGGCGCACGCCCGTTACGAATCCCTGGCCCGTGACATCGACCGCGCCATCAAGTTCATGGCGTCCTGCGGGGCTGATTTCGAAGCACTCAAGCGGGTGGAATTCTTCGCCAGCCACGAGGCCCTGCTGCTGGACTACGAGCGCGCACTGACCCGCATTGATTCGCGGACCGGTTTCCCGTATGACACGTCGGCGCATTTCCTGTGGATCGGGGAGCGTACGCGCGAGCTTGACCACGCGCACGTTGACTTCCTCTCACGCGTCCGGAACCCCATTGGCGTGAAGCTGGGCCCGTCGACAACCGGCGACGACGCCCTCCGCCTCATCGACAAGCTGGACCCCGAGCGGGAGCCGGGCAGGCTGACGTTCATCACGCGTATGGGCGCGGGCAATATCCGCGAGAAGCTTCCCGCCATTGTGGAGAAGGTGACCGCCTCCGGCGCCAAGGTTCTCTGGGTCACCGATCCGATGCACGGCAACACCGTCACCTCGCCCAACGGCTACAAGACCCGGAACTTCGACGACGTCATTGACGAAGTACGCGGGTTCTTCGAAGTCCACCATGCTTTGGGCACGGTTCCCGGTGGCCTCCACGTGGAGATGACCGGCGACGACGTCGCCGAATGCCTGGGCGGTGCCGATCCGGTGGACCAGGAAGCGTTCCTCGACAAGTACGAGTCGGTCTGCGATCCGCGCCTGAACCACATGCAGTCCCTGGAAATGGCGTTCCTGGTGGCCGGAGCACTGGCCAAGCACTGACCGCTCGACGCGGAGTCGGACTTCCGCGGTGGTGTGGCCGGCAGTCCGCCGGCTACACCACTGTCAGGGTAACTACGGAGCCTTCAGGCACCCTCTTCTTCACCGGGTCCTGATCCCGTACCGTGCCGAAGAAGCCGCCGAGGATATTGTTCACCCGTACCTCGAAGCCCAGCGCACGCAGCGCGTCTTCGGCTTCCTTGGCTTGTTTCCCGATGAAACTGGGGACTTCAACGAGCTTGGGTCCGTCTGAAATGGTCAGCGTCACCGTGCCGCCCTTGGTCAGGGTGCCGGTCGCAGGCGACTGCGCGGCAACCGACCCCTTGGGCACGTGCCTGTCGTTGACTTTGTCCTTCGCGACATCGGCCTTGAGCCCGGCCGACTCGATGGTTTCGACGGCGGCGTCCTCCTCCAGCCCGACGACTGACGGAACGGGGATCGGCTGCGGACCCTTGGAGACGGACAGGGCTACCGGAGTGCCATGGCGCGCTGGGGTTCCTGCGGCGGGATCCTGGGCCAACACAACGCCGGCGGCAACGGCGTCATCAAATTTTTCACTAACTGTACCTAGCGCCATTTCGGCCTGGTTCAGTGCATTTTTCGCATCGTCAAGTGTTCCGCCGGTCAGTTTCGGGAGTTCGAACAGTTGCGGCCCCTTGGAAACAAACAGGGACACGAGCTGGAACTTCCTGGTCTCTGTGCCGGCAGTCGGGTCGGAGCCCACAACGAGGCCGGACGGAACGTCGTCGTCAAAGACATCGTTGGTACGCGACTGGAACCCCGCCTCGCTCAGCAGTTGCTGGGCCTGGGCCACTGACTTGTTGGCGACCGCCGGAATGGTGCCCGGCGACCCGGGGCCCATGCCGAAGAACCAGCCGGCTCCTGTGGCAAGCAACGCGATGATGACCAGGACCACCACCCAGAGGGCGCCGCGGCGCCGCGGGTTCCCCTCCCGCAGACTCCGGACCGGGGTCGCCGCAGCCCTGGACCTTGCCTTCTCGTCCTCCCTGTCGAGCTTGCGGCGGGCGCGTTTGCTGAGGGGGATCGCTGCCGGGACGGCGTCTTGAGCATCTGGCCTGTAGTGCGCTTCCGGCCGGAACTGTTCGCCTGGCCGGTAGTCGGCGTCGGGCGGATACAGGGCATGCGGAGCGTGCGGAGCGTGCGGAGCGTGCGGTGGGTGCTGTGGCTGCGGCCGGGAGAAGGACGACATCACGGCGGTGGGGTTGTTGGTGCGGGCGATGATCTCGGTCTGGTTCTGCTGGCCTTCTTGGGTCGCGGCAGGCGGCCTGAGGTCCAGTTCGGCATCCGTGAGGTTGGTCCGGATGTGGCGGAGTTCCTGCAGCAGGGCGTTGCCGTCCACCGGGCGGTTCTCGGGATCGTTTGCGGTGCACCACTGGACGAGTTCATCCACCTCTGCGGCGAGGCCAGGCACTAAGGCCGACGGCGGACCGACCGTTTCATTCACGTGCTTGTACGCAACCTGGATGGGGACCTCGCCGTCGTACGGCTGCTGGCCGGTCAGCATCTCATAGAGCATGATGCCCACCGAATAGATATCACTCCGGGTGTCAGCCTGCTTTCCCAGCACAAGCTCGGGGGAGAGATAACCCACCGTACCGATCAGCGTCCCGGTACTCGTTGACGTCGTTACTGCCCGGGCCAGTCCAAAGTCGCCGATCTTGATCCGGCCGTCGTCCGCGATCAGGACGTTCTCCGGTTTCACATCCCGGTGGATCAGCCCCGCGGCATGGGCCGCGCCGAGTCCCTGCACTACCGGATCAATCAGGGCAAGGGCCAGGCGGGGAGGCAGCGCACCTTTGGATCTGATGACGTCCCGGAGGGTGTGACCCTTGATGTGTTCCATGACCAGATAAGCCGTCTGGCCGTCGTTACCCTGGTCCAGGACTCCCACCACATGGGCGTGGGACAGCTTCGCGGCGGCTTTCGCCTCGCGGCCCAGCCGGTCCAGAAACGTCTCGTCGGTGGCGAGGTGGGGATGAAGGACCTTCAGGGCAACATCGCGTTCCAGCCGAAGGTCCGTTGCCAGATATACAGTGGACATGCCGCCGCGCGCGAGTTTGGAGCGGACGGCGTAGCGGTTGTCCACCAGCGTTCCAACGAGACGGTCTGACACTTGTTCCTGCACCCTACGATCCTAATCCCGCATGGAAAAGGGTCCGAACCGACGTGCGGTCCGGACCCTTATCGTTACCCCGTTGGGCCGGCTTCAGCAAGCCCGGGGAACCATGGCCCGGTGGCTCTTTAGCCGAAGTTCTTCTGGTGCGCCTTGATGGCAGCTACGTAGGCTTTGGTGTCGTCGTACATGCCGTATTTGCTGACAGAGTACTGGCCCTGGTAGTACCCCGCAATTGCTGTGTCGAGGTCCTTGCTGGTGGCGATAAGCCGCTTGATGATCGCCACGCCGGCCGTCGCGTTGTCGTAGGGGTCCAGCAGGTTCAGCTTCCGCCCTACGAGGTCTGAGGCCCACTGCCCGGAGGACGGGATGACCTGCATGGTGCCGATCGCGTTGGCAGGTGACACCGCACGCTGGTTAAAGCCGGACTCCTGGTGCGCGAAGGCGAGGGCCAGGGTGGGGTCCACTCCCATCTGGCGTGCTGTGTCGGCCACAATTGCGCGCATCTCGGCCCGGGACGGTACGGGAGAGGCGTTCAGCAAGGCCTTGTTCTCATTGGCGGAGCTCACAACGGCAGCGGGGTAGGTGAAACCCAGGAAGGAGCTCGGCACCAGCGGGGCGGCGGGTGCCGCCGGGGTGGAGGAAGCGGGTTGAAGGGAGGCGCCGGGAATGACCAGCTTGTTGCCGGGGTAGATGACAGTGGTCATGCTCAGCTGGTTGGCCGCGAGAATGTCCGAGAGCTTGACGCCGTGCCGGGAGGCGATCGCTGACAGGGTGTCCCCGGCCTTGATCGTGTATGAACTGCCGGGAGCGGGCGCAGCAGGAGCTGGTGCGGGAGCCGGCGCAGCAGGAGCGGGAGCGGGCGCTGCGGGAGCGGAAGTAGGCTGCACGGCCGAAGCCGGTGCAGCCGGGGCTGCGGGAGCACCTGCGCCGACTTTGATCTTCTGGCCGGGGTAGATGATGGAGCGCATGTTCAGGCCGTTCCAGCTGAAAACGTCCGACAGGCTGACCTTGTGCCGGGCCGCGATGGCGCCGAGCGTATCGCCGGACTTTACGGTGTAGCTGCCTCCGGCATTGGCCGGAGCGGCCGCGGCAGGGGCCGCAGGAGCCGGGGCGGGGGCGGAACCCGTGCCAGACAGCTTGATCTTCTGGCCGGGGTAGATGATTGTGTTCGGCTGGAGGTTGTTGAGCTTAAGGACCTCGTACGTTTCCAGCCCGAATTTGCCGGCGATTCCGCTGATGGTGTCGCCCCGGGCAATGGTGTATTCCGCGGGAGCCGCCGGCTGCATGGGCTGGAAGGCAGCCGGAATAGTCGTGGAAACCGAGGCCGCCGGGATCAGGGCAGCCTTAGGTTCGGCTGCCTGGGCCTTCATCGCGGCGGCAAGGGTTGCCGGGATAGCACGGGCAGGGGCCTCTGCGGCAGCAGGCTGGGCGAGGGCCAACGACGACAGGACAACCGCAGGAAGCGCTGCTGTGGTGACAGCAATCATGGGCAGGCTCTGCCTGGAGGGCTGCTTTGGCGAGCGGGACGTCGTCATGGAAAGAATCCTCTTCTTCAACTGCCGGGGGCGGGAGATGCGATGTGACTATTGATACTAGTGTTACTTAAGTTATTGATGTTTCAAATGTGATCTATGTGAATCTCTCACGAAAGTTCGCCTAGCACAAGAATTCCGCCCCACGCAGAATAAAGAGTTTTATGGAGTGTCGCGTGATTCGCGGCAGTGGCGGCCAATCCCGACTAGGCGGCAGGGCTCCGGCCGTGGCAACCTTGAACCGTGAGTAACGTAGAAAGCCTTGTGGGCGAGTGGCTGCCCCTGCCGGATGTCGCGCAGTTGTTGGACGTTTCGATTACGAGAGTCCATGGCCTTATTGATGAACGGGCTTTGGCGGCCCTGCGGGTCGGGGAGCGCCGGATACGTTCAGTTCCGGCCGCGTTTATCCTGGACGGCCAGGTTGTCGACAGCCTCAAAGGGACCATTGTGGTCCTGGCGGACGCCGGCTATTCCGACGAGGATCTCATCGTCTGGTTGTTTACCCCCGACGAGTCGCTCCGCGGCCGGCCGATTGATGCATTGCGGGAAGGCCGCAAGACGGAAATCAGGCGCCGGGCCCAGACCCTGGCCTGGTAAGCAGCACAAAGGGCCCGGACGACGCCGGGCCCGCGGACGTGCCCAAGACGGGCGCCAGCGTCAGGATGCGCGGCTGACCGTCGCTTCCGCCAGCTTCCGCAGGGCAGTCTTGGGCAGTTCTTCCAGCGGCAGCTGTTCCAGTGCGTCATACGCCGCGGCGCCAAATTCGTTGATCAGCACTTCAGTGGCCTGAAGGGCCCCCGACTCTTCGATGATCCGGCGGATCTCGGCCACATCGGCGTCACCCAGGTCAGGGCTGCCCAGCTTCGCATCGATAAACGCCGATTCTGCGGTTGATGCCTGGCCCAGCGCGAGGGCAATGAGTACGGTCCGTTTGCCTTCGCGGAGATCGTCACCTGCCGGCTTGCCCGTGGTGACAGGGTCCCCAAAGACGCCCAGGACGTCGTCGCGCAGTTGGAACGCCTCGCCCAGCGGCAACGCGAAGGCCGAGTAGCCCCGGAGCAACTCGTCCGGAGCGTCCGCCAAGGCGCCGCCAAGCGCCAGCGGGTGCTCAGTGGAATATTTGGCGGACTTGAACCTGATGATGGACTGTGCCCGTGTCACTGCTCCGGCCCGGTCCCGGACAGGACCGGCCACTTCCTCCAGGATGTCAAGATACTGCCCCGCCATCACCTCGGCACGCATGAGGTTGAAGATCAGCCGTGCCCTGCTGCCGGCAGCCGCCTGTGCGCCGATGTCCGTGAAGGCCTCCTCGCTGAACGAGAGGCAAAGATCCCCGGTGAGGATCGCGGCTGCCTGCCCAAACCGCTCGCTGTCCAGGGCCCAGCCCTGCGCGTGGTGCAGCTGGCTGAAGCGGCGATGCACGCTGGGGCCGCCCCGCCGCGTGTCCGAGCGGTCAATGATGTCGTCATGGATCAGGGCAGCTGCCTGGAAGAGCTCCAGGGCCGATCCCGCCGTCACGATTTCCTGGGCCGCCGGCTCGCCGCCCGCGCCGCGCCATCCCCAGTAGCACATCAGCGCACGGAGCCTTTTGCCGCCGGTCACCAGGTTGGAAATGGAACCCATAATGGGATCGATATCGGGTGATATGGCGGCCATCAGGGATTGCCGCGTGGTGAGGAAGTCTGTCAGCTCACCGGCAACGGCGGCGACGAATGCAGTCTGCTCAATCCTTAGCTGCTCTGAAACGCTCACTTGGCTGACTCAGCAGCCACGTTGGCGCCGATGGTGAACGTGGAAACACCGGCCGCTTCGACGGCGGCGATGTTGACCGTCTCGGAGTCGTTCCGGACGAAGTCCTTGGAAGCAACGGCGCCCACTGCGTCGCCGGGGACGGCTTTGAATCCCTGCGCCTCCAGGTGCTTTGTGTAGAAATCCACGACGGCGGCAGTCGGGGCATTGATGCTTGCCACGAGTGCCGCGGTGGCGGGCGTTGAGGTCTTGTCAAAGCTGCTCGAAATCACCGTGGCGCCGGGCATCAGGGGAAGCAGCGTTTCCGGGAACCCTGCGACGATTGTCCCAACAGTGGCGGAAGTTCCCGGCGACGCCGTCGGACTGGCGGAGGCGGTGATGCTGGCGCCGTCCGACGCTGGTGAGGAGGTAACTGGGGAGGATGATGTCACTCCGGGCTCCGCGGGGCTGCAGGCAGCGAGGGCCAGTATTGCGCCCGCGGCCAGTGCCGCTAATCCTGTTGGCTTAAGACTTCTCATGACGGTCACAGGGACTGTCCTCCTGGTGTTGATGCCGGATTCAGCCTCCAGTTTAGTCAGTACCAACCGATACAATTGCCGGTGTGGGGCCTGAGCGGAACAACCAGTACACCGAAGCGGGTCTTCGTGAGCTCCGGCGTAACTGCATCATGCACGTGGACATGGACGCCTTCTTCGTCTCCGTGGAGCTTCGCACGCGGCCGGAACTCCGCGGCAAACCGGTGATCGTTGGATTTCCCGCGGACCGCTCAGTGGTCCTCTCGGCGTCGTATGAAGCACGCGCGTTCGGGGTGAAGTCGGCCATGCCCATGGTGGTCGCCGCCAGGATGTGCCCCAAAGCGGTCATCATTGAACCGCGCCACAAGCTGTACTACGAGGTTTCCGCCCAGCTGATGGAAATCTTCGAGTCCATCACCGATCTCGTGGAACCGCTGAGTGTGGACGAAGCCTTCCTGGACGTCGGCGGCGCCATCCGCCGGTTGGGACCCCCGCGCGTCATCGGTGAATTGATCCGGCGCCGGGTGGCTGCCGAACTGGGCATTACGGCCTCCGTGGGCATTGCAGCCAGTAAGTTCGTGGCCAAGATTGCTTCCACGCGTTGCAAGCCGGACGGGCTGTTGTTGATTGGACCCGACGAGACAGTGCCCTACCTCCACAGCCTGCCCGTCGGGGCCTTGTGGGGAATCGGCGCGAAGACGACGGACGTCCTTGCCCGGATGGGCATCCGGACGGTGGCGGACGTGGCAGCCACGCCGGTGTCCTCCCTTAGGAAAATGCTGGGTGCCACCGGTGAGCACGTGTACCGGTTGTCGTGGGGGATCGATCCGCGGCCTGTGACCCCCGTGAGGCTCGAGAAGAGCATCGGGGCTGAGGAGACGTTCGCCGTGGACACGGGCGATGACGGGCTGATCGCCCGGGAATTGCTGCGGCTTTCCCACCGGACGGCAGGACGGCTGCGGAGTTCGGGGATGGTGGCACGGACGGTGGCGTTGAAACTCCGCTACGCCGACTTTTCCACCATCACCAGGAGCCGCACTGTGCACACACCCCTGGACAGCGCCCAGCTGATTTACGCCGTGGCCATCCAGCTCCTGGAATCATTGGGGAGCCGTCCCATGACCGTGCGGCTTGTTGGCATCCGGGCCGAGCAGCTCGAAGACACCGCCAACACGTCCCTTCAGCTGAGCCTTGACCGCCGGGATGACAACTGGCGGGCAGCAGAACAGGCCCTGGACGAGGTCAGCCGGAAGTTCGGAAACAAATCGATTCTCCCCGCCAGCCTGCTGGATTCGGGAAACGGGTCTTAGCCTGGCGCCGGCACCATGCGTGCGTGTTTCGGGAAGGTGATGGCCGTCTTTCAGAACGGCCCCCGACAAACTATCCTTATATGTACATAGTTCTCAGTTATTGCCGGACTTCTTGGACATGCTGCAGTTCCAAAGGCCCGCATGCCGGTGTTCGCTTTCCGCCATCGTCGGCGGGGCGGGAACCTCCCGGGCATGCCGGTCGTTATCGGAGCAGTAGTACGGGATGGGACCAGCCCGGACGTTGGCCTACTTAAGGAGGTCGTGATGCCGCTCTCGGAGCACGAACAGAAGCTGCTGGAGCAGCTGGAGAAGCAGCTGCACGAGGACGATCCGAAATTCGCGAATTCCATGGGTTCGGATCCCGGGCGAACGTGGTCCACCCGTCACATCGTGATTGGTGTGCTCTGCACCCTCGCGGGGATCGCCGTGCTCCTGGTCGGCGTTACAGTCCCGAACATCTTTGTCGGTGTCCTGGGCTTTGTGGTTATGGGCGGCGGTGTGTACTTCGCCACAATGCGCAACGCTGCAGGCGGCAAGCAGCGCTCCGCACCTGGCACAGGTAAGTCCGGAAAGCCCAGGAGTTCATTTATGTCCAGCCTGGAAGAGCGCTGGGACGAGCGCCGCCGCGACGAATCCTAAGGCAGCGCCTGCAAGTCCGGTGCAATGGCCATAGGTTCAGGCCTGCCCTCCATTTCGCTCCCCACGGTCAGGATGACCGCAGCAGAAGACCCGCCACGGCGGGTCTTCTGCGTTTAACCCGCAACAGGTAGCGGCCGGTGCCCTTTTGCGCGCTGGAAACGACCCCTACTGCGGCCCGGATGAGCGGCCGGACGCCCGCGGATCCGCCGTCAGCGTCAGATGAAAGCCCGACGTCGGCCTGGCACCGCCGTCGGGCAGATATGGTTCGCACCGAAACGGCGCCGGGCCCTCCACTTCCATCCACCGCCTGCTCCCGCGCCATTTGGGGGACGAAGGCCTGAAATGGGGGAATATTGGCTTGATTTGCGTTGACTGTGGTGGAAAGTGGAGTAATGTGGAGGACATAAGAGGGTAGTTGCAACACAGGGGATGTGCAGTTCCTGACGGCAGACAGGCGGTGGGCCAGTGTTTCTGGGCACACACTCGCCACGTCTGGACGAAAAGGGCCGAATTATCCTCCCTGCGAAGTTCCGTGAGGAGCTTGCCAGCGGGCTTGTTCTCACCAGGGGACAGGAACGGTGCATCTACGTCTTCAGTGAGCAGGAATTTGCACGTGTCCACGAGCAAATGCGGGAGGCGCCCATTTCCTCCAAGCAGGCCCGGGACTACATCCGCGTCTTTCTCTCTGGAGCCTCGGACGAGGTACCTGACAAGCAGGGGCGCATCACCATTCCGGCCGCGCTCCGGGAGTACGCAGGCCTCGGCAGGGAACTGGCCGTCATCGGTGCAGGAACCCGGGCCGAGATCTGGGATGCCCAGGCCTGGAACGAGTACCTCGCGGAGAAGGAAACCGCCTTCTCCGAAACCGACGACGCCATTCCGGGGATCCTGTGATCACCTGAACGGCCCGGCGGACGCTTCTTGAACGAGATCTCCAGCCGCCCATCGGACAGTCAACCTGGCTCACTTCCCCGGAGCCAGGCCGGCAGGACGATAGGCGCGGATGGGGATCTGGCCCAAGAAGCAGCACTACCAACACCCACGGCAGGAAAGGACGAAGGCATGAACGATCACCCGAAGCCAACGTCCGAACGCCATGTGCCGGTCCTCAAGGACCGGTGCATCAATTTGTTGGCCCCCGGCTTCGAAGCTGCCCGCCTCCGAGGTGAGACCCCCATCGCGATTGATGCGACCCTCGGCATGGGCGGCCACTCTGAAGCCATGCTGGAGCGTTTCCCGGATCTGCACCTGATCGGCATCGACCGTGATGAGGAAGCCCTGGCACTGGCAGGGGAGCGGCTGGCGCCTTTCGCTTCCCGGACCGACCTGGTCCACGCCGTCTACGACGAAATCGCCGAAGTCCTCGAAGACCTGGGCGTGGCACAGGTTCATGGCATCCTGATGGACCTGGGCGTTTCATCCCTGCAGCTGGACCAGCGTGAGCGTGGCTTCGCCTATTCCTTTGACGCTCCGCTGGACATGCGGATGGACACCAGCCGCGGGCAGACCGCAGCAGATGTGGTTAACAACTACAGCGAAGAGGATCTCGTCAGGATCATCCGGAAGTGGGGCGAGGAGAAGTTCGCCGGCAGGATCGCCAACAGGATTGTCGCGGCGAGGACAGTTAAGTCTTTCGCCACCACCGGGGAACTCGTGGAACAGATCCGCTCCGTGGTGCCGGCGGCAGCCGCCAAATCGGGCGGCCACCCGGCCAAACGGACGTTCCAGGCACTGCGCATTGAAGTGAACGAGGAACTCGACGTGCTGGAGCGCGCTGTTCCTGCCGCCGTGGCAGCAACGGCCCTGGGCGGACGCATCGTGGTGATGTCTTACCACTCCCTCGAGGACAAAATCGTCAAATCAGTTTTCCAGGCTGGCTCCAAATCCTCCGCGCCGCTCGGATTTCCGGTGGAGCTTGAGGAACACAAGGCCTTCCTCAAAACCCTGACCAAGGGCACCGAGGTACCCACCGCCGTCGAGATTGCAGAAAATCCGCGCGCAGCCTCCGCCAGGCTGCGGGCCGTGGAACGTATCAGAGCCAGGAGAGAAGCATGAGCACTGCCGCCGTCAAGAACTTCCCGGTCGTTTCCGGCAGCAGCGCCCCGGCGATCAGGTCGCTTCCTTCTGGCACCGGCCGCAGGGAACGCACACCCCTGTCTGTGGTGCGTTCCGCCCCCAAGAAGCGCCGTGCGCCGTTTGTGGTGATGTGTTTCGCCTTGCTCGCTGTTGCGCTCGTAGCCGTGCTGGTCCTGAACATCTCAGTCTCTACCTCCCAGTACCAGCTGGTGGAACTGAGGGGTAAGCAAAGCACGCTGACCAAGCAGAACCAGGACCTGACACAGCAGGTCCAGAACTTCGAGGCGCCCCAGAACCTGGCGGCAAAGGCCTCAGACCTGGGCATGGTGGCTTCGACCGTCAAAGGCCAGATCGACCTCTCCACCCTTGCCGTCACGGGCAAGGCAACTCCGGCGGTGAAGGGTGGCGCGGCTGGATCGGTTATCCCTGCTCCAGCTGTAGAGGGAGTGCTCACCGTGGTTCCCCCGGCGACGAAGTGGGAGCCGCTGACGAACCGTAAACCGGCTGCCGAGGAACCGGCCCCTGCTGCGGCCCCTGCATCGGCCCGGGCAGCGGCACCTGCCGCTGCAGCACAGCCGGCTGAAGCGCCCGCACCACCGGCACGTGCCGTGGAGCTCCACGGCGGTTCGGTTCCAGCACCCGAACAGAAGGTGCCCGGGTCTAACCGGTAGCCGCTGAAGGACAACCAGTCAGGTAATAAACAGGCAACAAGGCGAGCAGCAAGGGAATCACGGTGGCGCAGAGGACGGGCAGGGCAAAAAGCGGCAAGGCCCCTAACGCCACCAAGCGGCTGCGCCTCGGCCTGGGCATTATGCTGACGCTGCTATTAGTGGTGGGCGGCAAGCTCTTTTTCGTCCAGGGGCTCGACGTCGGCGGGATGGCCGCAGCTGCGCTCGATTACCGGATGCGCGAGACTTCCCTCCCCGCCGAACGCGGCAGCATCCTTGGCGCCAACGGGACGGTCCTGGCCAACAGTGTGATCCGCTACAACGTTGTGGTTGACCAAACCACCAACACGAAGACAGAGAAGTTCTGGCGCCTGGAGGAGGGCGTGGACAAACTTGTTGAAGTCAGCCGGGAGCAGGGCATCAGCGAACTCGCGGCTGTCCTGGGCATGGACGCTGACGAACTCAGGAACGCCGTGACGGGCGAATCGAAGTACCACATCGTCGCCAAGGACCTGAAGCCGGATGTCGAGCTCAGGGTCTCGGATCTCAGTATTCCCGGCATCGTCACTGAGGGCGTCAGCAAACGCGTGTATCCGAACGGTTCCGTGGCCGGCGGTATTATCGGCTTCCTCCAGGACGGCAACACCGGCCAGGCGGGGATCGAGCAGACCCAGGATGGGCTGCTGCGCGGGAAGGACGGCAAGCGGCTCTTCGAGATCGGTGCCGACGGTCTCCGGATTCCGGTCGGCGTGGATGACCTGACACCGCCGGAGGACGGCAAGGACGTCAAGCTCACGCTCAATTCCGATCTCCAGTATTTCGCCCAGCAGGCCATTCAGAGCCAGTCAGACAAACAGGGCGCCGAGTGGGGTGTCATCACGGTGATGGACGCCAAGACCGGTGACATTGTCGCGATGGCGGACACTAATGCCCCGGATCCGAACGATCCCGGACGGGTGGCTGCCAAGGACCGCGGCGTGCGCTCCGTTACCGCAGCGTATGAGCCCGGCTCGGTACAGAAGATGATCACGGCCGCCGCCTTGATTGAAGAAGGAAAATCCAGCCCCCTGGATACGTTCACTCTCGGACCGTCGTACACCGTGGACGGCCAGACCTTCACAGACGCCTTTACCCATGGCACCGAAGAGCGCACGCTCGCCGGCATCCTGGGTTGGTCAATGAACACCGGCACCGTGGCGGCCGGGTCGCGGCTGACCAAGGAACAACGGTACGACTGGCTTAAGAAATTCGGCATCGGCGAAGCCCCGGACATTGGATTGCCGGCTACGGCCTCCGGCATTCTCACACCGGCTGACCAGTGGGACGGCCGCCAGGAATACACGGTGCTGTTCGGCCAGGGCGTATCGCAGTCCACCCTGCAGACAGTCCGAGCCTTCCAGACGATCGCCAACAACGGTGTGATGCTCCAGCCGCGCCTGATTGACGCGTACGTTTCACCGGACGGAACAGAGGAGAAAGTCGCCCCGCAGCCTTCCCGCCAGGTGGTGTCGGACGGCACCGCGCAGCAGGTCCAGGACATCCTGGAAAGCGCGGTGACCGAAGGCCAGATCAAGGACGCCGCAATCGACGGATACCGGGTGGGGGCAAAAACCGGAACCTCTGAATCGCCGTGCGACGACGGGAAGTCAGGGTTCTGCGGCTACACCGCTTCCATTGTGGGGATGGCACCGATGGATGATCCCCGGTTTATTGTTGAGGTGGTACTGCAGCGTCCCAAGGGCAATATCTACGGCATTACGCAGGGGCCGGTGTTCCGCTCGGTTATGAGCCAGGCACTGCGCACCTACAACGTCCAGCCGTCCGCGGGCGAACCGGCCAGGCTGCCGCAGTACGCCAAGTAGCATCAAGCCAGGCAGCAGTTCCCTTATTGCCCGCAGCGGAAGCAGTCTCCCGCGGGCATGATCCACTAGTACCACCATCGGAGATTCCCTTGTCAGAGCAGAACGCATCAGCCAGCAACGCGGGGCCGGCAGGGGCACCGGCCCCCGCTCGGTTCAGGCCTACGGCAGTTGCTGCGGTCCGCCTGGACACGATCGGCGACGCGATCGGTGTGCAGGTCCCGGGCGCCTCCGCTGCCGTCAGCGTCACGGGAATTTCACTGAACTCGCGAGCCGTGGAACAGGGCGACCTGTATGTGGCGCTGCCGGGTGCTTCCCGCCATGGCGCAGACTTCGTGTCGCAGGCGGTCGGCAGGGGAGCGGTGGCAGTCCTGACCGACGACGCCGGTGCACGCCTTCTCGCGCTGTCAGCGGATACCGCCGTCCCCGTCCTGGTGGTGGACGGACCGCGCAACGTGGTGGGGCCGCTGTCCGCCATGATCTACCAGAGCCAGCCAGCAGTTGGGCGGACGCCGCGCTTGTATGGTGTAACGGGAACCAACGGCAAGACCACCACCACGTACTTCATCAACGCCTTGCTCCGTGCGCTCGGGCAGCAGACCGGCCTGATCGGAACCATCGAAATCCTGGCCGGCGGAGAACCGGTTCCCAGCCTCCTGACCACGCCTGAGTCACCGGATCTCCACGGCTTGCTCGCCCTCATGCGGGAACGGGGACTGGACGCCGCGTCCATGGAAGTCTCCTCCCACGCCGTGTCCTTTCAGCGGGTGGACGGTGTGCACTTCGACGTTGCCGGTTTCACGAACCTGACGCAGGACCATCTGGATCTGCACGGCACCATGGAGGACTACTTCGCCACAAAGGCGGAACTGTTCACGCCGGGCCGTGCCCGCAGGGCTGTGGTGACGGTCGACGACGAATGGGGCCGCAGGCTTGCGGCCACGGCACGGACCCCGGTCACCACCCTCTCGATGACACCCGGCGGAGCTCCCACCGACTGGACCGTAACGGCCACCGCCGCGCGTGGGCTGGGTACCGACTTCAGCCTGCAGGGACCCGACGGCGTTACACTGAATGTCCACACCGGCCTGCCTGGCGCTTTCAACGTCGCCAACGCCGCACTGGCCACCGTAATGGTCTTGGCCAGCGGAATGGACGCCGCCACCGTGCAGGCCGCCCTGGACCACCACGACCCGTTCACCGTGGCGGTACCGGGACGCATGCAGCTCGTATCCGAAGAACCGGCGGCTGTAGTGGACTTCGCCCACAACACTGATGCCCTGGCACGCGCACTGGAAGCGGTCAGGTCACCGCTGCCCGGCTCCCGGGTGATCGTGGTTTTCGGAGCCACCGGACAGCGCGACCAGGGCAAGCGTCCCGCCATGGGCGCCGTCGCAGCAAAGATGGCCGACATCGTCATCGTCACGGATGACGACCCCCACGACGAAGACCCTGCAGCCATCAGGGCAGATGTGCTGGCGGGCGCACGGTCGGCGCGCGAACAGGAATCTCCGGAGTGTGTCATCGAAGAGGTTTATCCCCGCGACGCCGCCATCCGGCGCGCCGTGGAACTGGCCGGTCCGGCCGACACCATTCTTGTGGCCGGCCGCGGCCATGAGGTCTGGCAGGAAGTCAAGGGCGTCAATCTTGCACTGGACGACCGTGTGGAACTGCGGAACGCCTTGACAGCCAGGGGATTCACCGTTCTCCGAGACGACCGGATAGAGTCCTAGACCGAGATGATTGCACTTACTGCGGCGGAAATCGCCGATATCACACACGGACGCCTGAACGCCGATCCGGGGATCACGCCCCTTTCGGTGGTCACCGATTCGCGCGAGGCTGCCGCCGGGTCGCTATACGTGGCGAAACCTGGCGAGCACGCTGATGGCCACGACTTCGTTGCCGCCGCCTTCAGCCGGGGTGCGGTGCTGGTCCTCGCCGAGCGCCCCGTAACGGGCCCGGACGGCGTCAACTATCCGGCCGTCCTGGTAGAGGATGCCGTGCTGGCCATGGGCGCGCTGGCCGCCGAAGCGGTCCGTCGGATCCGCCTGGCCCGTTCTGCCGCAGGCGACCCCCTGACCGTCATCGGGATCACCGGTTCCGCCGGGAAGACCACCACGAAGGACCTCCTCGCCGGCATCCTCACCCAGCAGGGCGCGACCGTTGCCCCGCAGGGGTCCTACAACGGCGAGGTGGGCGTACCGCTCACCGTCTTCCTCGCCGACACCCAAACGCGGTACCTGGTGATCGAGATGGGCGCCACAGGCATCGGGCACATTCGCTACCTGGCCGACATGGTGAGGCCTGACATCGGCGTCGTCCTCGGCATCGGCACTGCCCACGCCGGGGAGTTCGGCGGTGTGGACAACATTGCCCAGGCCAAGGGCGAACTGGTGGAGGCCCTCGCCGCCGGCGGCACCGCCGTCATCAACCTCGACGACGACCGCGTCGCTGCCATGCGCAGCCGCACCGCCGCCACCGTGCTGGGCTTCTCGGCCGAAGGACGCCCTGACGCGACCGTTCGGGCCGAGAATCCGGACACAAACGCTGAGGGCAACCCGGAATTCGAGCTCGTCCTGCCCGGCGCCGAAACAGGCCTGCACGTCAGCAGCCGCCTCATCGGCGCCCACCACACCGGCAACCTCCTCGCCGCAGCAGCGGCCGCGCACGCGGCCGGAGTGTCCGGCAAGGACATCGCCGTATCGCTGAGCACACAGTCAGCAGCCAGCCGTTGGCGGATGGAACGCACTGAACGTGCTGACGGCGTGACCATCATCAACGACGCCTACAACGCCAACCCGGAGTCCATGCGGGCGGCCCTGCGCACGCTGGCCGACCTTGGCCGCGGACGGCGCACCTGGGCCGTCCTGGGCGCGATGCTGGAACTGGGACCCGATTCAATCCGTGAACACACCGTCGTGGGCACCCAGGTGGTCCGCCTGAACATTTCCCGGCTGGTCGTCGTCGGCCGCGAAGCCCGCGCACTTTACGTTTCCGCCGTCCAGGAGGGTTCCTGGGGCGACGAATGCGTCTTTGCCGAAACCGCCGAGGACGCCTATGTGCTCCTCAACGCCGAGCTTGAGCCCGGCGACCTGGTGCTTTTCAAGTCGTCCAACAGCGTTGGACTGCGGCACCTGGGCGATCGGATAGCATTACCCCCACAATCCACGGAACCCACCGATGAAGGGAGCGAGCTGCTGTGATTGCACTACTGATCGGCGCAGGACTTGCCCTGCTATTTGCCTTGGTGGGAACGCCGCTGTTTATCCGCTTGCTTGTCCGCAAGAGCTACGGCCAATTCATCCGTGATGACGGACCCACGTCCCACCACACCAAACGCGGTACGCCCACCATGGGCGGCACCGTGGTGGTGGGTGCGGTCCTGCTCAGCTACGGGCTGACCCACCTGATTATGTGGATGATGAACCCGGACTCGTCAGGCCCCTCCGCCTCGGCACTGATCCTGCTCTTCCTGATGGTCGGCATGGGGCTGGTGGGCTTCCTGGACGATTTCATCAAAATCTCCCGCCAGCGGAGCCTTGGCCTGGACGCGAAGGCCAAGCTCATCCTCCAGGCCGCGGTAGGCATAGCCTTCGCCATCCTGGCCCTGAACTTTCCCGACCCGGACGGCCTTACGCCGGCCTCGACCAAAATCTCCCTGGTCCGCGACATTCCCTGGCTGGACCTGGCCTTCGCGGGCACGGTGGTCGGCGCAATCCTCTTTGTCCTCTGGTCCAACCTGATCGTCACGGCGGCGACCAACGGCGTGAACCTGACGGACGGCCTGGACGGTCTCGCTGCCGGTGCCTCGGTCATGGTCTTCGGTGCCTACACGCTGATGGGCATCTGGCAGAACAACCAGGCCTGCGGGTCACCGAGGGAAGCCGGCAGCGGCTGCTATTCCGTCCGCGACCCCCTGGACCTGGCGCTCCTGGCCGCCATCCTGAGCGCCGCCCTCGTGGGATTCCTCTGGTGGAATACCTCCCCGGCCAAGATCTTTATGGGTGACACCGGGTCATTGGCCATCGGCGGCGCGGTCGCCGGCTTCGCCATCCTGTCGCGGACGGAACTGCTGCTGGGAATCATCGGCGGCCTGTTCGTCCTGATTACCTTGTCCGTGATCATCCAGGTGGGCTACTTCAAGGCCACCGGCGGTAAACGCGTCTTCAAGATGGCACCGCTGCAGCACCACTTCGAACTCAAGGGCTGGGCAGAAGTCACGGTGGTGGTCCGGTTCTGGATCCTGGGCGGGCTCTTCGTGGCCGTGGGCCTGGGTGTCTTCTACGCTGAATGGGTTGTGCTCCTGTGACTGTTTCTCCCCGCCTGCAAGACCTGGTCAGTTGGGATTCTGACTGGGAAGGGCTGCGCGTTGCAGTCACCGGCATCGGAGTATCCGGGTTCGCCGCGGCAGATACTCTCATCGAACTCGGTGCCCGGGTGGTGGTGGTTGATGCCGCCATGTCCGAGACAGCTAAGGCACAGGCCGACACCCTGAAGATCGTCGGCGCCGTCGACGTGCTCCTGGGCGAGGAAGCCGTCAACAGGATCCCCAAGATCGAAGGCAGCTTCCCCGACCTCATCGTGACCTCGCCGGGTTGGCGGCCTGACCAGGCGCTCCTGGCGGCCGCTGCGCGCGCCCACATTCCGGTCTGGGGCGACGTCGAGCTTGCCTGGCGCCTGCGGGTCCGGGCCGGGCACAAGACCGCTGACTGGCTGACCATCACCGGCACCAACGGCAAGACCACCACTGTGGGCCTGACAGCGTCGATGCTGCAGGCCGCCGGCCTGAAGGCCATCGCGGTCGGCAACGTGGGCACCCCCATCCTGGACGCCCTCCGCGACCCCGTGGAATACGACGTCTTCGCGGTTGAACTATCCAGCTTCCAGCTGCACTGGGCTGAAACGCTGTCGCCGGTGGCCAGCGTCTGCCTGAACGTGGCTGAGGACCACGTTGACTGGCATGGTTCCTACAATTCCTACCTCGCGGACAAGGCCAAGGTCTATGCGCGGACCCAGAAGGCCTGCATCTTCAACGCAGAACAGATCGAGACCGAACGGATGGTTGAGGACGCGGACGTTGTGGAGGGCTGCCGGGCCGTCGGCTTCACCACACTAACGCCGGCCATCAGCATGCTCGGCGTGGTGGAGGGCCTGCTCGTGGACCGCGCGTTTATCGAGGAACGCAGGGACAGCGCCGCCGAGCTGGCTTCGATGACCGACCTGGGGCAGTTTGCGCCCAGGCACATGGTGGCGAACGCCCTTGCGGCTGCAGCCCTGGTCCGGGCATACGGTGTGGATGCGAAGGCCGTGCGCCAGGGCATCCAGGACTACGTGCCGGGGAACCACCGCATCCAGCCGGTCGCCAAGCAGAACGGCGTGCTCTGGGTTAACGATTCCAAGGCCACCAACCCGCACGCAGCAGCCGCGTCACTGGCCACCTTTGAAAACGTCATCTGGATCGCGGGCGGCCTGTCCAAGGGCGTCAGCTACGACCACCTGGTCCGGGACCACGCCGCCCGGCTCAAGGCTGTTGTGCTCATCGGTACGGACACCGCCGCGCTGGCGGACGCCTTGCAGCG
Source organism: Pseudarthrobacter raffinosi (assembly GCF_023913835.1). Classification (NCBI taxonomy): domain Bacteria; kingdom Bacillati; phylum Actinomycetota; class Actinomycetes; order Micrococcales; family Micrococcaceae; genus Pseudarthrobacter; species Pseudarthrobacter raffinosi. The sequence goes on from NZ_JAMXBG010000007.1 coordinate 68,242, forward strand.
ACACGCGCCGGATGTCCCCGTGATCACGACGCCGCCGGGCGACACTGAAAATATGCAGACTGCCGCAACGGGCGGGGCCACCACGGGCAGCTCGCCGGATTCCGGTGCGGCCGTGATGTCCCGGGCCGTTGCGTCAGCGGCGCAGCTGGCGGCATCAGGCGACACCGTGCTGATGGCCCCGGCAGCTGCTTCCATGGATCAGTTCTCTTCCTATGCTCACCGCGGCGACGCCTTTATTGAAGCTGTCCGCGAGCTGGTGGAAGGGCAGGCCCAGACCGGCGAGGAGTAACAATGGTCAGCACGCCCACCCGGTCGCCGGCGTCCCGGCCGCGCGCCGGGAAACCCGCTTCGCCCGTAAAGTCCACCATCACCCTGCCGGACCGGATCCGGGACTGGTACCAGGCCTTCTGGTCCACGCTGGAAGGAACCGGCACCTCCAAGAACGGCTCAACGTATTACCTGATCCTTGGTTCCACGCTGGCCCTGACCGCCATCGGCATCATGATGGTGCTGTCGGCCTCCAGCGTCGAATCCATCGCTGCGGGAAAGTCGCCCTACGGCGACGCCCTCAAGCAGGGGATGTTCGCCGCCATCGGCATCTTCACCATGTTTGTCCTCTCCCGCATCAACGTGGTCTGGCTGAAGCGGCTGGCATGGCCGGGGCTGGGCGGGGCCCTTGTCCTCCTGGTCCTGGTGCAGCTGATCGGAGACGAAGTCAACGGCAACAAGAACTGGATCGACCTGGGCGGCATCACCTTCCAGCCGTCCGAGGCGTCCAAGCTGACTCTGGCGCTGTGGATGGCCACTGTCCTGGCCAGGAAAGGGAAGCTGCTGCGGCGCTGGCCCCACGTGCTGATCCCGGCCGTGCCGCTGGCGGGCGGGGTCATCGGCCTGGTCCTGCTGGGCAATGACCTGGGCACCGCCATGATCATCATGATGATCACTGCTGCCGCCCTCTTCTTCGCGGGAGTACCGCTGTACCTGTTCGGGTTCGCCGCACTGGCCGCAGCCGCCGGCACGGCCGTCATGGCCATCACCAGCTCAAACCGCATGTGCCGCATCACCTCGTGGTGGACGGGCCAGTCCTGTGCCGACGGCATTGACGCCAACTACCAGGCCACGAATGGGCTCTACGGGCTTGCGTCCGGCGGCTGGTTCGGCGTCGGCCTCGGCCAAAGCCGGCAGAAGTACAGCTGGATCCCGGAAGCCCATAACGACTTCATCTTCGCCATCATCGGCGAGGAACTCGGCCTGGTGGGCACCGTCGTCGTGCTTGTCCTTTTTGCCATCCTTGGCGCCGCCATCTACCGCGTAGTGGTGGCGCAGGAGGATATGTTCCACCGGGTGCTGGCCGGCACCATCATGGTGTGGCTGCTGGGGCAGGCCACGGTCAACATGGCCGTGGTGACGGGGCTGATGCCGGTGATCGGCGTACCGCTGCCGTTCATTTCCTACGGCGGTTCGGCACTGCTGATGTCGCTCTGCGCCGTGGGGGTGGTGCTCTCGCTTGCCCGCGAACAGATGGCGCCTGCCCTCAGGCCGAAGAAACTGCTCAAATTCGGCGCCAAGAAGGCCGGGGGATCGGCTGGCCGCAAACCTGCTGGCCGGAAAACCGCCGGCACGACAACCGCTGCCCGCAAAACCGCCAGCCCCACAACAACCGCAAGAAAGCGTACGTAGCACCAGATGACTTCCCAGAACCTGTCCATTGTCCTGGCGGGCGGCGGAACCGCCGGCCACATCAGCCCACTTCTGGCCATCGCGGCCGCCCTGCGTGCCGCCGTGCCCGGCGCCAGGCTGCTCGCCGTCGGCACGCCCGCCGGCATGGAAACCCGGCTGGTGCCCGCCGCCGGCCTTGAACTGGCCACCATCGACCGGGTGCCGTTTCCGCGGGAACCTTCCATTGACCTCCTCAAGCTGCCCGCACGGCTGGCCGGGGCGGTCAGGCAGTCCGGACGCATCCTCGACGACGCCTCGGCCGACGTCCTGGTGGGCGTCGGCGGCTATGTCTGCACACCCCTGTACCTCGCCGCCCGGCGCCGGGGAATCCCCATCGTGATCCATGAGGCCAATACCAGGCCCGGCCTGGCCAACCGGGTGGGATCGTTCCTGACCCATCACGTCGCCACCGCCTTCGACACCACGCGCCTGCGTCACGCCCGCCATGTGGGCATGCCCATGCGGACCGAAATCTCCAGCCTGGACCGGGACACTGCCCGCGCCGCCGCCCGCGAAGAACTGGGCCTGGATCCCACCTCGCCCACGCTGATTGTGACCGGCGGCTCCTCCGGCGCCCAGAGCATCAACCGCGCGGTCGCTGCCGCCGTCCAGGACCTTGGCGCGGCGGGGATCCAGACACTCCACATCACCGGCCGCGGCAAGACGGTTTTGGGGCCCGACGGCGGCCCGCTCGCCGCGCCGGGCTACCGGCAGCTGGAGTACGTGGACGGCATGGAACGGGTGTACGCAGCCGCGGACGTGCTGCTGGCGCGGTCCGGAGCGGCCACGGTCTGCGAAGTGGCCGCCGTGGGAGTGCCGGCAGTGTTTGTCCCGCTGCCCATCGGCAACGGCGAGCAGGCGCTCAACGCGGCGGGGCTCGTGAACGCCGGTGGCGCACTCCTGGTCCAGGATAAGGACTTCACCGCGCAGTGGGTGGCCGGTATGCTTATCCCCCTGGTCACCGACCCCGGCCGCCTGGCCACCATGGCCGCCAGCTCGCGCCGCCTTGGCATCAGAAACGCCGATCAGCGCATGGCTGACCTTGTCCTGGAAGCGGTATCCGCATGATCCCCACAAACATCCGCAGCCAGGAGTCCCTGGGCCGAGTACATTTCATCGGCATCGGCGGGGTGGGAATGTCCGCCGTGGCCCGCATCATGGTGGCCCGCGGCGTCGCCGTCAGCGGATCGGATGCCAAGGACCTTCCGGTGATGGCGGAGCTGGCTGCCGCCGGCGCGAGGATCGCCGCCGGATACGCCGCAGCCAACCTGGGCAATGCCCAGACCGTGGTGGCCGGCTCGGCGATCCGTGCGGACAACCCCGAACTGGTGGCCGCGCGTGCGGCGGGCCTGCCCGTGCTGCACCGCTCGGAGGCGCTGGCGGCCACCATGGGGGACGACCTCGTAGTGACCGTGGCAGGCACTCACGGCAAGTCCACCACCACCTCCATGATCACCGTCCTGCTCCAGGGCGCCGGGATGGATCCGTCGTTTGCGATCGGCGCCAACGTGCCTGCGCTCGGCGTCAATGCCGCCCACGGCACGTCAGGGGTCTTTGTGGCCGAAGCGGACGAGTCCGACGGCTCCTTCCTGAACTACCGGCCAAAGATTGCCGTGGTCACCAACGTCGAACCCGATCACCTGGACCACTACGGCACCGCAGAGGCCGTCTACGAGTCCTTCGACCGCTTTACGGCGCTGCTTCCGGCCGACGGCGTCCTGATTACCTGCGCTGACGACGCCGGCGCCGCAGCCCTGGCAGAGCGCACGCTCGCCCGCGGCAACACCAGGGTGGTGCTGTACGGCACCTCGGACGGGTCGGACCTGGTGCTGCACGACGGCGGCCCGGGGGACGTGGCGGTTTCCTCACCGGCCGGGCGGTTCGCCCTGGACCTGCAGGTCCCGGGTAGGCACAACGCGCTGAACGCCGCCGCCGCCGTCGCCGTCGCGCTGGAGCTGGGGGTCGACGCCGACGCTGCCGCGCGTGCCCTGGCGCACTTCGCGGGCGCTTCGCGGCGCTTTGAACTGAAAGGGGAGGCGCGCGGCGTGCGCGTCTATGACGACTACGCCCACCACCCCACCGAAGTCCGGGCCGCCCTGACGGCTGCACGGTCAGTGGCCGGCGGGCACCGCGTCCATGTTTTGTTCCAGCCGCACCTGTTCTCCCGCACCAGGGAGTTTGCCAGGGAGTTCGCAGATGCGCTGAACCTGGCAGACACGGCCCTGGTCCTGGACATATACCCCGCGCGCGAAGATCCCATCCCCGGAGTCAGCAGCCAGCTCATCGCCGAGCACCTGTCGCCCGGCGGACGCCTGGTGGAGCCGGGCGGGGCGGTTGCTGCCCTTACGGACGCCGCCGGGCCCGGCGACATCATCCTGACCGTCGGGGCAGGGGATGTCACGGCTTTCGGACCGCAGATCGTGCAGGCTCTCAGTGGGTAGACCGCGCCGGCCCACCTACGCTTCACCGGGCAGGCGGCAGCCACCCGCGCCAGCGGAACCGGAGGTCATCTCGGCCTCCAAACGCGCCCCCGAGGCGGACACCCCGTCTTTGCCCGACCGCAAGAATGCGAAGTTCGCGGACCGGAACCCGCCGTCAGACAAGGCACCAGCAGGCAAGGCGCCGGCAAGCAAGGCGCCGGCGGGCACCGACAATGTGCTGGCCTTCCCGGAGCCGCCCGGAAAACGCCTTAAGCGGAACATCCTGGTGACCCTGGGCACTGTCCTGGCGTTGGTCTGCGCGCTGCTGGCCGCCGCAATCTTTTCGCCGGCACTCGCCGTAGGCACCGTCACGGTGTCCGGGACCCGGCTCGTCACCACGGAACAGGTGCAGGCCGCACTGGAGCCCCTGAAGGGCAAACCCCTGCCCCAGATCAGCGATGAGGAGGTCAGCCGCCTCCTGGCGCCGCTCGTCCAGATCAAGTCCGTCTCAACCCAGGCACGCCCGCCGTCCGGGTTGATGGTCCAGGTTTTGGAGCGGGTCCCGGTGGCCCTGGTCAAGCAGGGGGAGCAGTACCAGTTGGTGGATGTGGACGGCGTGGTCCTGGCCAGCCCTGCGGACCCGGCCGCAGTTGCCCTGCCCGTGATCGACGGCGGCGCCGGAACCATCGGCAAGGACCTCTTCCAGGCCACCGCAGCGGTCCTCGGTGCACTCCCGCTGGACGTGCTGTCGAAGCTGTCCAACGCGTCCGCCCAGTCAGTGGACGCCGTTGAGCTCAAACTGGTGGACGGTCAGACCATCATTTGGGGGAATGCGGGGGAGAAGGAGCTCAAGGCCAAGGTGCTTGAAGCCTTGCTCAAAGTTCCCGCGGACCCGAAGAACCCCGTCCGTGTGTACGATGTGAGCGCGCCCCGGCATCCGGTGACGCGCTGAACGCTTTATTTACCCGGTATTCCCGCGACACGCGGCTCCGGTTATTGAATGTCCGAACCATAGGAAATAGCGTTCCAGACATGAGTTACTTGACATAACTATAACCTTCAACTCGAAGGTTAAGGTTCGAAGCTTCAAGCCCGACTCCACAGTTTTCGCAATAGGACACGAACAAGGGACACGTAACGTGGCAGCTCCGCAGAATTACTTGGCCGTCATCAAGGTCGTCGGCATCGGCGGCGGTGGCGTGAACGCAGTCAACCGCATGATCGAGGTCGGTCTTCGCGGCGTCGAATTCATCGCGGTCAACACCGATGCACAGGCATTGTTGATGAGCGATGCAGACGTCAAGCTCGACATCGGACGTGAGCTGACCCGCGGGCTCGGTGCAGGCGCCAACCCCGAGGTGGGCAAGCAGGCTGCGGAGGACCACGCCGACGAAATCGAAGAGGTCATCCGCGGCGCGGACATGGTGTTTGTGACCGCCGGCGAAGGTGGCGGCACGGGCACCGGCGGCGCCCCTGTGGTGGCACGCATCGCCCGGTCTCTCGGAGCGCTGACCATCGGTGTGGTGACCCGCCCGTTCACGTTCGAGGGCCGCCGTCGTGCGGGTTCTGCAGAGGCGGGCATCGACGCCCTCCGCGACGAAGTGGACACGCTGATCGTCATCCCGAACGACAGGCTTCTGTCCATCAGCGACCGCAACGTCTCCGTCCTGGACGCTTTCCGTTCCGCTGACCAGGTCCTGCTGTCCGGTGTCCAGGGCATCACGGACCTCATCACCACCCCCGGCCTGATCAACCTCGACTTCGCGGACGTCAAGTCCGTGATGCAGGGCGCAGGCTCCGCGCTGATGGGCATCGGCTCCGCCCGCGGTGAAGACCGTGCGGTGAAGGCTGCCGAGCTCGCCATTGCATCGCCGCTGCTGGAAGCCTCCATCGACGGCGCCCATGGTGTCCTGCTCTCCATCCAGGGCGGTTCCGATCTTGGCCTGTTCGAAATCAATGAAGCTGCCCGCCTGGTCCAGGAAGTGGCCCACCCCGAAGCCAACATCATCTTCGGTGCCGTGATCGACGACGCACTCGGTGACGAGGCCCGTGTCACGGTCATTGCCGCCGGTTTCGACGACGTCAAGGCCACCTCTCCCTCCATGGACCAGTCGCAGCCGCAGGTTGCGCCGCAGCGGCCCGCAGCGGCACCCGCGCCGGCTCAGGCCCCCACTTCGGGTGGCAGCCACCAGCACAACGTCCAGCCGGTCCACGCCGGAGTCGGCGCGTCAGGCCTGAGCAACTGGGGCCAACAGCGCCCGTCGTCGGTCCCCGCCGATTCAGGCTTCGACGTCGACCTGCCCTCGGTAGTGGAGCCGGACCTCTCGGGCAACCGCGCCGATGACCTGGATGTCCCCGACTTCCTGAAGTAGGGCCCGGGTTGTTCTATTGGCGGGCCGAAGTGTCTGCTGGTGTGAGTGTGGCGTTCTCAGACACCCAGGCCGGCAATCTTGCCCTGCACGTCGGGGACAACGCCGCTGATGTTCTCCAGCGCCGGGAGGCGCTGGAGAACGCTGCCGGCCTAACCCGTGGTTCCCTCCGGTTCATGGAGCAGGTCCACGGCACTGCGGTGGAAATGATGGAGCCGGCCACGCCAGCGCCGACCGCCGATGCCATGGTGTCGCGGGGGCTGCCGCTTGCGGTGATGGTGGCCGACTGCATCGCGGCAGTACTCGTAGGGGAAGGACCTGACGGTCCGGTCCTCGCCGCCGTGCACGCAGGCCGCCCGGGGATAGAAAACGGCATTCTCCCGGCGACAGTGGAGCGGATGCGCTCAGCCGGGGCTACCGCCATCCGTGCCTGGCTGGGCCCGTCAATCTGCGGGCGTTGCTATGAGGTGCCCGCCGAACTGCGCGCCCAAGTAGCTGCCCAGGTGCCGGCGACGTGGGCTGCCACGTCCTGGGGCACGCCCGCACTGGATCTCCCAGCAGGGGCGAAGAGCCAACTTGAAGCTGCCGGCGTCGTCATCGAATATGCGGGTCCGTGCACGCTTGAAAACGAAGAGCTTTTCTCTTACCGCAGGTCCAACACCACCGGGCGCTTCGCGGGACTGGTGTGGTCGCATGAATGAGGGCGCTGTGGAGGACAACGCCGAACGGATGGCTGATCTGGCGGAGCGCCTCGCCGCCGTGCAGCGTCGTATTGATGCGGCCGTCCAGGATGCAGGCCGGGCGGGGGACCTGCCCACGCTGATTGTGGTCACCAAGTTCCATCCGGCCGCCGACATCAGGCGCCTGGCTGCCCTCGGCGTCCGCGACGTCGGCGAGAACAGGGACCAGGAAGCCTCCTCGAAGGCGGCCGAACTGGCAGGCCTCGGACTCAACTGGCACTTCGTCGGGCAGCTGCAGAGCAAAAAATCGAAATCCGTGGTGAAGTATGCCCATGCGCTCCATTCCGTGGACCGGCTGGCCCTGGTTGATGGCCTTGAGCGTGCCATCGCCGCGGAACAGGAGCGTACGGGCCGGGGAGCCCTGGACTGCTTCATTCAGGTCAGCCTCGACGACGACGACGCCGGCGCGCATCGCGGCGGCGTGGCCGCCGCGGAGGTACCACTCCTGGCCGAGCGGCTGGCGGCTGCGGCAGGACTGGAACTGGCCGGCGTTATGGCTGTCGCCCCGTTGGGCACCAGTCCTGAGGCGGCGTTTGAAAAGCTGGCGGCCATCTCGGCGGCCTTGGTAGCGGAGCATCCCGGCGCAACCGCCATCTCGGCGGGCATGAGCCAGGACCTGGAAGCGGCCATCCGTTTCGGTGCGACACACCTGCGAATCGGTTCCGATATTCTCGGATCGCGTCCTGACGTGGGGTAGCGTCGAACCCATAGGAAGTGAATGGCGGGGGATTCAAGGCTGTCAAGTCATTGGGCGGCCCGCCTACGGACACGATTAGGAGTCGACCATGGCCGGCGCTCTGCGCAAGACAATGATCTATCTTGGGCTCGCCGATGGCGATGAACACTACGAGTCCGAGCACACCACAACACGTAAGGACGAGGACGATTCGATGGAAGTTGACCGCGAGGAACGCCGTGCACCGGCACCGGTCCGCGACGTCAGCCGCGAGTCATCACACGCCCCCGAAGAGGAATACCGCGCACCAGTGACCCCCATCAAGCGTGCGGCCTCAAGCCGCGAAGAACCGTCCGGGCTTCGGCAGATCACCACGATCCACCCGCGGTCCTACAATGACGCCAAGCTCATCGGTGAGAGTTTCCGGGACGGCATCCCCGTCATCATGAACGTCACCGACATGGGCGAAGCGGACGCCAAGCGTCTCGTTGACTTCTCGGCAGGGCTGGTTTTTGGTCTCCGGGGCAGCATCGAACGCGTCACGAACAAGGTTTTCCTGCTGTCACCGTCGTACATTGAGGTCATTGGCGATGACAAGAAGGTCAGCGAGACCCAGGCCAGCTTCTTCAATCAAAGTTAGCCCTGAGCTTATTCCGGATGCCAGACAGGTACACCTGTCTGGCATCTGTGCTGAAATAGACAAGAAACATTGGCAGGGCACCGCGGTATCCGGAATGGACATGGAGATATGAGTTAAGTCATGGGAATTGTTTTCGGACTTGTCTATATCGCCCTTTTGCTGTTCTTCGTGGCGCTGATCATCCGGCTGGTCTTTGACTGGGTCCAGATGTTTGCCAGGGAATGGCGTCCGCGTGGTGTTGCCCTCGTGGTGGCCCACACGGTGTACTCGATCACCGATCCGCCCCTCAAGGGGCTCCGGAGGCTGATCCCGCCGTTGAGGCTCGGCGGGGTGACTTTGGACCTCGGGTTTCTGGTCCTGTTCATCGCCGTCAGCATCGCGATGGCGGTCACCAGGGGTTTCGCGTAATCTTCGACAAGACCTAGCGGCGCAGGCGAAGTTCCTGGAATTGGAACTCCCTCTGAGCCGCGAAGAAATCTCCGGTTTGACACCCAGTGTTGAATTAGAGGAACCAGACAATATTTAGGTACCGTAGTTTTGACGGCCGGAAGGCCTACTGACTAACTAGACCAATGAGGTGACCAGATGGCTTTGACGCCAGAAGACGTTGTCAACAAGCGCTTTCAGCCGACCAAGTTCCGCGAAGGCTACGACCAGGATGAAGTTGATGACTTCCTGGACGAGATCGTTGTGGAACTCAGGCGCCTGAACCAGGAGAACGATGAGCTCCGCAAGAAGCTTGCAGAAGCAGGTTCCGGTGTGCCGGCCAGCTCCGCTGCGTCCGCCCCGGTGGTGGAGAAGGTTCCCGCACCCGTCAAGGCTGACAAGGTTGAGTCCCCGGCTAAGGCCGAGGTCGAGGCGAAAGCTCTCGACGCCGCCAAGAAGAAGGAAGCCGAGCCGGTAGCACCTGTTGCGGCCGTCCCGGCTGCTGCGCCCACCGCAGCCAACGGAAGCACGGTTTCAGCCGAGTCCGCTGCCGGCCTGCTCGCCATGGCGCAGCAGATGCACGACCGTCACGTCGCCGACGGTCAGTCCCAGAAGGACAAGATCATCGCAGAGGCCCAGATCGAGGCCAGCAGCCTGGTCAACGATGCCCAGGAGAAGTCCCGGAAGATCCTCGGTGCCCTCGAGCAGCAGAGATCCGTCCTGGAACGCAAGGTGGAGCAACTCCGCGGCTTCGAACGCGACTACCGCTCACGCCTGAAGGCCTACATTGAAGGCCAGTTGCGCGACCTTGACGCCCGCGGTTCCGTGGCGGCACCTGAGGTTGAAGCGAACTAGTTCGTCAAGCACGTATTCTGAGAACCGGTGGCTGAGGATTCCTCGACCGCCGGTTTTTGGGATTTAACATTTGTTTTACAAAATGAAAGCACTATGACTGACCACCTCGCCGCTGACGCCGCAAACCCTTCTCCTTCATCGGCCCGCCCCCGGCGGGCACTCCTGCTCTCGCTCTTCGCCGGTTTTGCGGTCTTTGCGTACGTCCTGGACCAGCTGACAAAACTCTGGGTGACGTCCTCGATGGTGGAGGGTGAACGCATTCCGGTGCTTCCGCCGCTCCTGCACTGGTACTTCATCCGCAATTCCGGCGCCGCATTTTCGATCGGGGAAAATGTCACGTGGGTGTTCTCCATCATCATGGCCGGCGTCTCCATCGCCATCCTGCTCCAGGTGCGTAAGCTGGGCTCGGCCTGGTGGTCGCTGGCACTGGGTCTGCTCCTGGGCGGGGCCCTGGGCAACCTGACGGACAGGCTCTTCCGGGAGCCCTCGTTCGGCATGGGGCACGTGGTGGATTTCATCCAGCTGCCCAATTTTGCGATCTTTAACATCGCCGACTCCGCGGTGGTCTCAGCGGTGGCCATCATCTGTATCCTCACGCTGAAGGGGATCGCCCTTGACGGTTCACGGCATGTCGCGGTGCCACGGAAAGAGGCGGCACAGCCGAAGGACACGGACGGTGTCTGAGCGTGTGGTGGTCGCCGACGAATTCGGCGGAACGCGGGCGGACGCAGGGCTCGCCAAGCTGATGGGGATTTCCCGGTCAATGGCCGCGACCCTCATTGCTGAAGGCAACGTGGTGAGCCGCGGCAAGAAACTCGGAAAGTCCGCGCGGTTGGTTGCCGGAGATGTCCTGGAAGTGACGGTGCCTGAACGACGGGACCCGCTCGAAGTAGTGGAGGAAGTTGTGGAAGGCCTGAAAATCCTGCTGGACGACGACGAATTTGTCGTTGTGGACAAGCCGGTGGGCGTTGCCGCGCATCCGTCGCCCGGCTGGGTAGGGCCCACGGTAGTCGGCGGTCTCGCCGGAGCCGGCTTCCGGATCTCGACGTCGGGTTCCCCCGAGCGGGTGGGAATCGTGCACCGGCTCGACGTCGGCACGTCCGGGGTGATGGTGGTGGCCAAAACGGAGCGCGCCTATACGGCCCTGAAGCGGGCCTTCAAGGAGCGCACCGTGGAGAAGGTGTACCACGCGGTGGTCCAGGGGCTCCCGGATCCGCTGGAGGGCACTATCGACGCACCAATCGGTCGCCACCCCGGACACGACTGGCGCTTTGCCGTGATCGAAGACGGCCGGCCGTCGATCACGCACTATGAGGTGCTGGAGGCTTTTGGTAAGGCCACGCTGGTGGAGGTGCACCTTGAGACCGGGCGTACACACCAGATCCGGGTCCACTTTTCAGCGTTGCGGCACCCATGCGCCGGGGATCTTACCTACGGGGCGGATCCTCGGCTCGCCGCCAACCTGGGCCTGACCCGGCAATGGCTCCATGCCCGGCAGCTCGGCTTCGACCACCCGGTAACGGGGGAGCGCGTGACCGTTACCAGCGAATACCCGCAGGACCTGGCCTTTGCCCTCGAAGTCCTGGAGTCCGGGGAGGCCTAGCGGCTGGGTCGCTGGGTCCTTGGCGGTCCGCCAGCGCTTAGAATGGTGCGGTGACTTCCAGCAATGCCTCGTTCGTCCATCTCCACAACCACACCGAATACTCCATGTTGGATGGCGCAGCCCGCCTGGGTGAGCTCTTCAACGAGACTGAACGCCTCGGGATGCCGGCCCTGGCCACCACCGACCACGGTTACCTTTTCGGGGCTTTCGATTTCTGGAAGCGCGCCACGGACCAGGGGATCAAGCCGATTATCGGCGTCGAAGCCTACGTCACCCCCGGCACCGCACGGACGGACAAAAGCCGTGTCCGCTGGGGCGAGGAACACCAGCGCAAGGACGACATCTCCGGCGGTGGCTCCTACACCCACATGACGCTGCTGAGCTATAACAACGTCGGCATGCGCAACCTCTTCCGGGCCTCGTCCATTGGCTCGCTGGACGCGGTCTTCGGCAAGTGGCCTCGTTTGGACCGTGAGCTCCTGAACACATACTCCGAAGGCCTGATCGCCACTACTGGCTGCCCTTCGGGCGAGGTCCAGACCCGGCTGCGGCTGGGCCAGTACCGCGAGGCCATGGAAGCCGCCTCGGAATTCCGGGACATTTTCGGTGCGGAGAACTATTTCTGCGAACTGATGGACCACGGCCTGGACATTGAACGCCGGGTCACGGGGGACCTGCTGCGGCTGGCCAAGGACCTGAACCTGCCGCTGGTGGCCACCAACGACCTGCATTACACGCACGAACACGACGCCAAGGCGCACGAGGCCCTGCTTGCCATCCAGTCGGGTTCCACGCTGCTGGAGCCATCGTATGACAACGGCGGTTCCCGCTTCGCGTTCTCCGGCAGCGGCTACTACCTCAAATCCCCGCAGGAGATGCGGGAGCTGTTCAGGGACCACCCGGATGCGTGCGACAACACCCTGCTGATCGCCGAGCGCTGCGATGTCTCGTTCAACACCGGTGCTAACTACATGCCGCGGTTCCCGTGCCCGCCGGGCGAGGACGAGACATCCTGGCTGGTCAAGGAAGTTGCCACGGGACTGGAATACCGGTACCCGGGCGGTGTCCCGGACAAAGTCCGCACCCAGGCTGACTACGAGCTCGAAGTCATCACCTCCATGGGGTTCCCGGGTTACTTCCTGGTGGTGGCCGACTTCATCAACTGGGCGAAGAAAAACGGCATCCGCGTCGGTCCGGGCCGTGGCTCCGGAGCCGGCTCCATGGTGGCGTACGCCATGCGCATCACGGACCTGGATCCGCTCCTGCACGGGCTGATCTTTGAACGGTTCCTCAACCCGGACCGTGTGTCCATGCCTGACTTCGACGTTGACTTCGATGACCGTCGGCGGTCCGAGGTCATCGACTATGTGACCCGGAAATACGGCGACGAGCGCGTGGCCATGATTGTCACGTACGGCACCATCAAGACCAAGCAGGCGCTGAAGGACTCCTCCCGTGTGCTGGGTTACCCGTTCAGCATGGGCGAGCAGCTGACCAAGGCGCTCCCGCCGGCCGTGATGGCCAAGGACATCCCGCTCGCCGACATCCAGAACAAGGACTCAAAGCGCTACAGCGAGGCGGGTGACTTCCGCCAGCTGATCGCCACTGATCCCGAGGCCGCCAAGGTCTTCGAGACGGCTCTCGGCATTGAGGGGCTGAAACGCCAGTGGGGCGTGCACGCCGCCGGCGTCATTATGTCCTCGGACCCCATCATCGATGTCATCCCGGTCATGCGGCGCATCCAGGATGGCCAGGTGATCACGCAGTTCGACTACCCCACCTGTGAGGGCCTGGGCCTGATCAAGATGGACTTCCTCGGCCTGCGGAACCTGACCATCATTTCCGACGCCCTGGAGAACATCAAGCTCAACCGCGGCCTGGACCTGGACCTGGACAGCCTGGCCCTGGATGACGTGGCCTCCTATGAACTGCTGGCCCGGGGCGACACCCTGGGCGTGTTCCAGCTTGATGGCGGCCCCATGCGCTCACTGCTGAAGCTGATGAAGCCTGACAACTTCGAAGACATCTCCGCGGTGCTCGCGCTCTACCGGCCAGGTCCCATGGGCGCCAACGCGCACACCGACTACGCGCTGCGCAAAAACGGGATCCAGGAAGTCATTCCGATCCACCCCGAACTCAAGGAACCCCTTGCTGAAATCCTCGGCGGAACCTACGGCCTGATCGTCTATCAGGAGCAGGTGATGGCCGTAGCCCAGAAGCTCGCGGGCTATTCCCTCGGGCAGGCAGATATCCTGCGGCGCGCCATGGGTAAAAAGAAGAAATCCGAGCTGGACAAGCAGTTCGCCGGATTCTCCCAGGGCATGCAGGACAACGGCTATTCCATGGCCGCCGTCAAGACCCTGTGGGATATCCTGCTGCCGTTCTCCGACTACGCCTTCAACAAGGCCCACTCCGCCGCGTATGGCGTGATCTCCTACTGGACCGCCTACCTGAAGGCGCACTTTGCGCCGGAATACATGGCTGCGCTGCTGACGTCGGTCGGTGACGACAAGGACAAATCGGCAATTTACCTCAACGAATGCCGGCGCATGGGAATCACCGTGCTGCCGCCGGATGTGAACGAATCCGCGCTGAACTTCACCCCGGTAGGCACCGACATCCGCTTCGGCATGGGCGCCATCCGCAACGTAGGGGTCAACGCCGTCGAAGCGATGGTGGCCGCGCGCGAAAAGGAAGGCGCCTACACGTCCTTCAAGGACTACCTCATGAAGGTCCCCGCCGTGGTCTGCAACAAGCGGACCATTGAATCCCTGATCAAGGCCGGAGCCTTCGATTCCCTCAACCACCACCGGCGTGCGCTGGCGATGATCCATGAAGAGGCCATCGACTCCGTCATCACCCTCAAACGAAACGAAGCGATCGGCCAGTTCGATCTCTTCGCCGGTTTCGAGGAGGCCGAATCCGAAGCGTCGCTGAGCATCGAGATTCCCGACCTGCCGGAATGGGAAAAGAAGGACAAGCTCTCCTTTGAGCGGGACATGCTCGGCCTGTATGTGTCGGACCACCCGCTGCAGGGCCTGGAAGGACTCCTCAGCCAGCACGCGGACCAGTCCATCACCTCGATCATCGGCGAAGACGGGCCGCACGACGGCGCCATCATCACCATCTCCGGCATGATCACCTCGCTCAGCCGCAGGATCGCGAAGGCGAGTGGCAACGCCTATGCCCGTGCCGAAATCGAAGACCTCGGAGGTTCGATGGAGGTGATGTTCTTCGGCCAGGTCTACGGCCCTATCGCGTCGGTCCTGGCCGAGGACCTGATCGTGGTGGTCAAGGGGCGCCTGCAGCGACGGGACGACGGTGCCGTAACGCTGAACTGCATGGAACTGTCCGTTCCGGACCTCAGTGAAGGAACCAACGGCCCCGTGCTGATTTCGATGCCCACCCACAAGGCAACCGAAGCTGTTGTCACCGAACTGGGCGATGTCCTGCGGAACCACCGGGGGAACTCTGAAGTCCGGCTGCACCTGCAGGGGGACACCCGGACGGAAGTCATGGGCCTCCCCGTCCATCTCAGGGTCAACCCCAGTCCGTCATTGTTCGGCGACCTGAAGGTGCTCCTGGGCCCAACCTGCCTGGACAACTAGGTCCCGAAAGTTAGATCTCGTAGTCCAGCGGGACCGGCTGGCCATAGCCGCCGGCGTGGTACAGGAGCGGCGAACCGTCGTCGCCCACTTCGCCGTCCACAACTTCAACCACCACCACGGCATTGTTCTCGAAGGAGAGCCGCATCTGGATCTTGCCGATCAGCCAGCCCGCGACGTCTTTGAGGATCGGGACCTCGTGCGGGCCAAGTTCCCAGTGGTCCCCGCCGAACCTGTCCTTGGTGCGGGCGAAACGGTCCGCCAGCGCCTGGTTTTCCAGGCCCAGCATGTGGACGCCGAGGTAGGAGGCATTGGCCACGGCCGGCCACGAACTTGAACTGCGGGCCATGTTAAAAGTGAACCGCGGCGGCTGCGCTGAAAGTGACGCCACGGACGTGGCGGTAAAGCCGTAGGGCTCGCCCTGGTAGTTCACGGTGATGATCGCGACCCCGGCCGCATGCCGCCGGAACATTTCCTTGAAGGTGCCCTCGAACGGCGTTTTGTCTGTCATCTTGAAAGTTGCTCCCTGAAAAGCAGGCTGAAATGGACTTTTCCTTAAGGGTATTAGTCCCCGTCGGAGAGGGAGCAATCGCTGGACCCGGCACGTCATCTGTCAAGACTGCCCATGTCATTTGATCTTCGATACCCGACCTTTGTTAAGGTTTATTTCATGAGACAACACATCAGCCGCCGGTCTTCCCGGCTGCCGTGGAAATGGTTTTCCGCTGCTGCTGCCGGTGGCGTTCCCGTCGGCCTGCTGTGGTGGCTGCTCGCGCCAGGGGGGATGAACCTGATCACGCGCAACCCCGCCCTGGCCGACGGGACCAATCCGGAGGTATGGCTGCTCAGGGACCTCACCCTTGCTGGGCTTTGTGTGTTCGCAGGGTGCCTGGTGGCCGTCTTCCTGACCGATAAAGGCGGCCGCGATGCGCAGGCGGCCTTCCTCCTGGGCCTGGCCGGCGGACTGGGCGGGGCCCTGATCGCGTGGCTGACCGGCGTGCTTGCGGGCCAGCTGTGGGGCGGCCCCGCAGATACATCTGTCAATGCCAGCGTCGCGTTCTCGCTCCGGTCCCTGTCCGTGCTGATCCTGTGGCCGGCCGCGACTGCCACGTCCGTGTTTGTCCTGAGCCTGATAAACCTGCTCAAGAGCGGGCCCGGGAGTGCGGGCACGCCGGTAGCCGAAGACAACGCGCCCGGCGCGTAAAATGGACCGGTGACCATTTCTCCTGAACTTCCTGCCACCCCGCCTGCCGCCGCTGTCAGCTTCCGGACGGTCGACCTTCGGGGCAGGGGCCTGACGCTTGCCGGTTTGCGCGCTGCTGTTCCCCGTGCCCGGCAGCACACCGTGGCGGATGCGGAACAAAAAGTGCTGGATATCATCAAAGCCGTCCGCGAGGACGGCTTCGCGGCCCTCAGCGACCTGGCACTCCGTTTCGACGGAGTCCAGCAGGTCCACCCCCGCGTCCCGGCGGCCTCGTTGGCCCGGGCGCTGGCGGACCTGGATCCGGCGGTACGCAGCGCATTGGAAGAGTCCATCAGCCGGGCCCGGCGCTTCGCGGACGGGCAGCGGCCGCGGGATCTCGACGTCGAACTCGGCGACGGTGCGCTGGTGAGCCAGAACTGGGTGCCGGTATCGCGGGTTGGCTTGTACGTCCCCGGCGGTCTCGCCGTCTATCCGTCGTCGGTCATCATGAATGTTGTCCCGGCGCTGGCTGCGGGAGTGCAGTCCATCGCCCTGGCATCGCCGCCGCAGAAGGACTTCGGCGGCCTCCCGCACCCCACCATCCTCGCGGCAGCGGCCCTGCTCGGCATCGACGAGGTCTACGCCATCGGCGGGGCCCAGGCCATCGCTGCGTTCGCTTACGGAGTGCCGGCACATGACGCCGGGCCGGCGCTGGAGCCCGTTGATGTAGTCACGGGTCCGGGAAACATTTTTGTGGCTACGGCGAAGCGCCTGGTCAAGGGTGTGGTGGGCATCGATTCCGAGGCGGGGACCACCGAAATCGCGATCCTGGCTGATTCAACGGCGCAACCTGACCTGGTGGCGGCAGACCTGATCAGCCAGGCGGAGCACGACCCCCAGGCGGCTTCCGTGCTCATCACGGACTCGGCGGACCTGGCCGCGGCGGTCCGCACCGAACTGGACCGGCAGGCGGCCGGCACCAAGCACTCCGCGCGTGTATGCGAGGCGCTCTCCGGCCCGCAGTCGGGAGTTGTCCTGGTGGAGGACCTGGAGCAGGGCATCGCCGCCTGCGACGCCTACGCCGCTGAGCACCTTGAAATCATGACCGTTGACGCGCCGGCGGTCGCTGCCCGGATCCGGAACGCCGGGGCGATCTTTGTGGGGGACTACAGTCCTGTCAGCCTGGGCGACTACTGCGCCGGCTCCAACCACGTCCTGCCCACCAGCGGGACTGCGGCGTTTTCCTCCGGACTGAACGTCACCACTTTCCTGCGCGCCATCCAGGTCATCAACTACAGCCGGGCCGCGCTGCAGGAAGTCAGCGGCCACATTGTGAGCCTGTCCGGTGCCGAGGACCTGCCGGCGCACGGTGAAGCGGTCACGGCGCGCTTCCGCGAGGCCCGCTGACGCAGCAGGCCTCGCGGGGCCGGCTGCGGGCACCACTACATGTGGTAATTACAGGATTGTTATTCCGCTACATGTAGTCGTAAACTGAGAGACGGAGAGGTCCGCCGGGGCCGGAAACATCGGCGCTGGAAGACATCGAGGGAGGGGACACCATGTACTGTCCATTTTGCCGCAATCCGGACTCCCGCGTTGTGGACAGCCGGATGGCCGACGACGGCTCGGCCATCCGCCGCCGCCGGCAGTGCCCGGAATGCGGCCGCAGGTTCACCACCGTGGAAACCACGAGCCTTTCGGTGATCAAACGCTCCGGAGTGGGCGAACCCTTCAGCCGCAGCAAGGTCATCAACGGCGTGCGTAAGGCATGCCAGGGCCGGCCGGTCAGCGAAGACGACCTGGCGCTCCTTGCCCAGGAGGTGGAGGAGCAGATCCGTGCCTCGGGCGCTGCCGAGATCGACGCCCATGAAGTCGGCCTGATCATCCTTGGTCCGCTGCAGAAGCTTGACCAGGTGGCCTACCTGCGTTTTGCCAGCGTGTACCAGGCCTTCGAATCCCTTGAGGACTTCGAGACCGCTATTGCCCTGCTCCGCCACGAGTCCGTGGAAGAAGGCACGCAACCCGCGGCGGCGGCTGCGAAGAGCTCCGAAAAGAGCCCCCTGTAAGCTCCGGTGGTGGCCGCGGAGGGGAAGCCGCCGCCACCACCGGCACCGGCTGCCCCAAGGCGCCGGGCAGCTACCGGCTATTTTGTGAGCTTGTGCTTAATGGCAATTTCGACGGCGGCACCGACGATCCCGGCCTCATTCTTGAGTTCGGCCGGCACGATCCGGGTGCGCAGTTTGAGGTGCGGCAGGTATTCGTCTGAGCGCTTGGAGATGCCACCTCCCACGATGAACAGCTCGGGCGAGAACAGGAATTCCACGTGCGAGAAGTAGCGCTGCAGCAGCACGCTGTATTCCTCCCAGCTCAGTCCGTCCCTTTCGCGGGCCACGGCTGAGGCTTTGCTTTCGGCGTCAAATCCGTCGATCTCCAGGTGCCCCAGTTCTGCGTTGGGGACGAGGCGGCCATCGAAGATGAATGCTGAGCCAATTCCAGTGCCCAGGGTGATCACCAGGACAGTGCCATCCACCCCCTGACCCGCACCAAAACGGGCCTCCGCCAGCCCTGCGGCGTCGGCGTCGTTAATGACCTCCACCGGGCGGCCAAGGTGTGCGGTCAGCAAAGCATCAATGTCGGTGTGGAGCCAGGTCTTGTCCACATTGGCCGCCGAATGGACCACGCCATGCTGGATGATGCCGGGGAAGGTGACGCCCACGGGCGAATCCGCGGCCGGAGCCTCGGGGCGGCTTGAAAGCTCGGCAACCACCTGCGCCACGACGTCGGCTACGGCGGCAGGGGTGGCGGGCTGGGGCGTAGGCACGCGGAACCGTTCACCCAGCAGCTTGCCTTTTTTCAGGTCGACAATGCCGCCCTTGATTCCCGTACCGCCGATGTCAATGCCGATCAGCGGGGCGTTCTTGTGCGACTTCTCGTCCTTCTTGGCCAATGTTCTTCCGTTCGTGGCAGGGCGGCAGGTCGGCCGGGCGGCTGACCGGAAAAAATTTCAGGGGAGCGTGAGGATTTCGGCGCCGGATTCTGTCACCAGCAGTGTGTGCTCAAACTGGGCGGTCCGCTTGTGGTCGCGGGTGACAACTGTCCAGTCGTCCTCCCACATGTCCCACTCGATGGTGCCGAGGGTCAGCATGGGTTCGATGGTGAACACCATGCCGGCCTCGATGACTGTGTTGTAGGCCGGCGCTGCATCGTAGTGGGGGATAATCAGGCCCGTATGGAACGCTTCGCCCACGCCGTGGCCGGTGAAGTCCCGCACCACGCCGTAGCCGAAACGCTTGGCGTAGGACTGGATGGCCCGGCCGATCACGTTGATCTCCCGGCCGGGAGCCACGGCTTTGATGGCCCGGTTGAGGGATTCCCGGGTGCGCTCCACCAGCAGGCGGGACTCGTCGTCGACGTCGCCCACCAGGAAGGTGTGGTTCGTGTCGCCGTGGACTCCCTTGATAAAAGCGGTGATGTCGATGTTGAGGATGTCGCCGTCCTGAACCACGGTGCTGTCCGGGATGCCGTGGCAGATCACTTCATTCAGCGACGAGCACAGGGACTTCGGGAACCCTCGGTAGCCAAGCGTGGACGGGTAGGCCTTGTGGTCCAGCAGGAATTCGTGACCCACCTTGTCCAACTGGTCGGTGGTAACGCCGGGCCTGATGTGGTTGCCCACCTCAACGATGGCCTGTGCGGCGATCCGGCTGGCGATCCGGATTTTCTCAACGGTCTCGGCGGATTTGATCTCGGAGCCGGTGAACTTGGCCGGGCCGGGCTTGCCTACGTATTCCGGGCGCGGGATGGACGCGGGAACGGGGAGCTGCGGGCTGACGGTTCCGCGGGTAAGGGTGCCGGTGGGTGCAGTCGAGGCTAGGGAAGGCATAGATTGATCATATAAGGCACCGCATTAGGCCAAGTAACTGGAAGCCCCAAGCTGTCCGCATCCACGTTTAAGTTACGTGGATCACGGCAGGGCCCCCGCCGGCTGGAACGAGGAGGACCGATGACTGAGTACTGGTACAACGTGAACACCCACGAGGTGGAAGAGGACGCACTCTCAGACTGGAGCCAGCTGATCGGCCCCTACAAAACGCGGGAAGAGGCCGAACACGCCCTCGAAAAAGTCCGGGCCCGCAACGAGGCCTGGGAAAAGGGCGAGGAGGACTGAGCCGTAGCCTGGCCCGGCCCGTGGCCTGCCCTGCCTAGAAGGAGTGCTCCGGTCCGGGGAACTGGCCTGAACGGACCTCGTCGCCATACGCCTTCGCCGCGTCACTGAGGGTAGTGCGCACGTCGGCATACTGTTTGACGAACTTCGCCATCTTGCCGCCGCGGAACCCGGCCATGTCCTGCCACACCAGCACCTGCCCCGTGGTGGCGTTGCCGGCGCCGATCCCCACCGTCGGCACGCTGACCGCCGCGTCAACGGCGGCCGCAGTGTCCGCCGGAACCATTTCCATCAGGACGGCGAACGCCCCCGCCTCCACCAGCGCCACGGCGTCGTCAATCAATCGCTGTGCGTCATCCCCGCGGCCCTGGACCCGGTATCCGCCCAGCGCGTGTTCACTCTGGGGGGTGAAGCCGATATGGGCCATCACCGGGACGCCGGCCTGGACCATGGCCCGGACGGTTTCCGCATAGTATTTTCCGCCCTCGATCTTGACGGCATGGGCCAGCCCCTCCTTGAGGAACCGGACACCTGTTTCCACACCCTGCTGCGCCGAGACTTCATAACTGCCGAACGGCAGGTCTGCCACCACCAGGGCTCGCTTGGCGGACCGCGCCACGGCGCGGCAGAGGGGCAGGAGTTCATCCACCGTGACCGGCAGGCTGGTCTCGTTGCCGAATACGTTGTTGGACGCCGAATCGCCTACCAGGAGGACCTCGATGCCAGCCTGGTCGAAGATCTCTGCGCTGTACTGCTCGTAGGCGGTCAGCATGGCGAAGCGTTTGCCGTCCCGTTTGGCCTGCTGCAGGTGGTGGATACGCACCCTGGGTGCGGGCTTCGCGTTCACTTCCGACGACGGCGGCTGCACCCGTGCAGGTCCGTTTCCGTATGGTGCGTGTACTTCAGCGGACGCGCTTGACTCAGAGCTATTGGTTGAGGCCATGGCAAGAGCGTAATGCGGCAGCAGCAGTCCTAGCCACCGCAGACGGGCCGGCGGACCGTGATCCGCGTCATATTCACGTGCCCGCCAAGGGCATTTTTGCCACCTGTGGGCGCGGCCGTCAATGGTTGCTGTGTAAACGCTGTGTTACGTGCGGCGCCGTCGCCCGCATTGGAGCCGATTGCTTAGTAAAGTGAAGGTGAACTGCTGCCGGCTGCCGCTTCCGCGGACCCGGGGCATGAACGATTGACCGGAGAAGAGGCCATCATGGACCGCCAGCAAGAGTTTGTCCTGCGCACAATCGAGGAGCGCGACGTACGGTTCGTACGTTTGTGGTTCACCGACGTCGTAGGTTCACTCAAATCGGTGGCACTTGCCCCGGCAGAGGTTGAAGGGGCGTTTGAGGAAGGGCTCGGTTTCGACGGCTCAGCCATCGAAGGCCTGGCACGCGTGTTCGAATCGGACATGCTGGCGCAGCCGGATCCGTCCACGTTCCAGATCCTGCCGTGGCGTGGCGAGACCGAACAGACCTCGCGTATGTTCTGCGACATCCTGACTCCGGACGGCGAACCGTCGGCCGCGGATCCGCGCAATGTCCTCAAGCGCACGCTGGCCAAGGCTGCGGACATGGGGTTTACGTGCTACACGCACCCGGAGATCGAGTTCTACCTCCTCAAGTCCCAGCAGCCCGGGCCCGACGGTGCTCCGGTACCCGTTGACGAGGGCGGCTACTTCGATCACGTTCCCGGCGGCGTGGCGCAGGATTTCCGCCGCACGGCCGTAACCATGCTGGAATCCGTGGGCATTTCGGTTGAGTTCAGCCACCATGAAGCCGGTCCCGGCCAGAACGAGATCGACCTGCGCTACGCGGACGCCCTGCAGACCGCGGACAACATCATGACGTTCCGCACGGTGATCAAGGAAGTGGCCCTCCAGCAGGGAACCTACGCCACGTTTATGCCCAAGCCTTTCACCGACCACCCCGGCTCCGGGATGCACACGCACTTCTCGCTGTTCGAGGGCGACACCAACGCTTTTTACGAGGCGGGCGCCGAATTCCAGCTTTCCAAGACGGCCCGCCAGTTCATCGCAGGCATCCTGAAGCACGCTCCCGAGTTCACGGCTGTGACCAACCAGTTCGTAAACTCCTACAAGAGGCTCTGGGGTGGCGGCGAAGCGCCAAGCTACCTCAGTTGGGGCCATAACAACCGTTCGGCCCTGGTCCGCGTCCCGCTGTACAAGCCCGGCAAGGGCCAGTCGGCCCGCATCGAATACCGCGGCATCGATTCGGCAGCGAACCCCTACCTTGCCTATGCCGTCCTGCTGGGGGCCGGGCTTAAGGGGATCGAAGAAGGCTACGACCTGCCCGCCGCAGCAGAGGACGACGTCTGGTCGCTGAGCTCCGCCGAGCGCCGTGCCATGGGCCACGACCCCCTGCCCGCCAGCCTTCACGATGCCATCCGGTCCATGGAGGACTCCGAACTGATGCCCCAGATCCTCGGCGAGCAGGTCTTCGAGCACTTCCTGCGCAACAAGCGTGCCGAATGGCAGGACTACCGGCTCCAGGTGACGCCCTACGAGCTGCAGCGCAACCTCGGCATTCTCTAGGCGGCGGTGAGCCTCGCACGCCGCCTCATCTCAGCCGGCTTCAGTGACCTGGAGAAGGGTGAGCGCTTCCTTGCTGCCCCGGAACTGGACGGCCTGGACCCGGACAGGATTTTCGCCGGCCTGCAAATGGCCGCCAATCCTGACACCGCACTGCAGTCACTGGTGCGGCTGATCGAAAAGCACCCCGGTCTCCGGGAGCTGGCCGCGGCCGATCCGGAGGTCAGCGAGCCGCTCTACCGGGTGCTCGGGGCTTCCGAAGCGCTGGGGGAATTCCTCATCCGGCACCCTGAGCACCTGGACGCCTTCGACGTCACGGCCAGTCCCGAGCCACTTCAGGCAGACCCGGAACACCTCCGCTCTGTCCTCCTGAAATCCGTCCTCGCGGAACCCGGGTCAGCACGGCCCGTGGCGGGAATGACCGGAGCCGACGCCTATGCCGCGCTGCGGGCGGCCTACCGCCGCGGGGTGGTGGACCTGGCGGTCAAGGACATGTGCGCTGCTGACCCGCTGGACTTTATGCCCGCCGTCGGAGCTGAACTCGCTGACCTGGCAGGGGCCGCGATCGAAGCTGCGCTGGCAGTTTCCCGTGCCGAGGCTGCCGAGCAGTTCAGCGCCGGGGAGGTGGCCGCCGTTGGACTGGCCGTCATCGGGATGGGCAAATGCGGAGCGCGGGAACTGAACTATATTTCCGACGTCGACGTCATCTACGTGATCGACGCCGGCGACCTGGACGACGCCCGCGCCAGTACTATCGGCACAGCCTTGGCCACCGGTATTTCCCGGGCGATCTCCTCCGTGGCGCGTGAACCCGGCCTCTGGGAAGTGGACGCCAACCTGCGGCCGGAGGGCAAGTCCGGCCCACTGGTCCGAACCTTGGCCTCACACGAAAGCTACTACGCCCGCTGGGCAGAGAGTTGGGAATTCCAGGCGCTCCTGAAGGCGCGGACCATCGCCGGTGACAAGGACCTGGGGGAACGCTACGAAAAAGCCGTGGCCCCGTTGATCTGGAGCTCCGCGGGCCGCGAAGGGTTCGTGGAGTCCGTGCAGGCGATGCGCCGAAGGGTTACCGAGCATATCCCGGCGGCGGAGGAACAGCGGCAGATCAAACTCGGCCGCGGCGGCCTCCGGGACGTGGAGTTCACCGTGCAGCTGCTCCAGCTGGTGCACGGAAAATCCGACGAAACCATTCGGCGCAGGGATACCACCGCGGCAATAGCGGCACTCTCAGCCGGAGGCTACATCGGCAGGTCCGACGCCGCCGCCTTCGATCACGCGTACCGGTACCTTCGCCTCCTGGAACACCGCATCCAGCTGTTCCAGCTCCGGCGGACACACCTGATGCCCGTCAGCGAAGCGGCACAGCGCGCCCTCGCAAAGGCAGTGCTTAGCCCGTTCTCCAATGACAGGCCGCCGCCGGCTTCGCTGCTGGCCACCTGGCAGAAGACCAAACGCTCTGTCCGCGAACTGCACGAACGTATTTTCTACCGTCCGCTGCTTAACACCGCTGCCAAACTCAGCAGCGAGGACGCCAGACTGACGCCGGAGGCCGCCCAGGGCCGCCTCGCCGCGCTGGGCTATCGTGACCCGCGGGGCGCCATGCGGCATATCGAGGCACTCACCGCCGGTGTCAGTCGGCGGGCAGCCCTGCAACGCCAGCTGCTGCCCGTCCTGCTGGACTGGCTCGCCGAAGGTGTTGATCCCGACGCCGGACTGCTCGCGTTCCGGCGCGTCAGTGAGGCCCTTGGCACCACCCACTGGTATCTGGGCATGCTCCGGGATTCCACAGCGGCGGCTGAACGGCTATGCAACGTGCTCTCGAACTCACGCCTGATTGCGGATCTTTTGGAGGTTTCGCCGGAGTCGGTAGCCTGGCTGGGCACCAACAAAGACCTCGTCCCGCTGGGCTTCGAAGCCCAGTGGCAGGAGATCACGTCCAAAATGTCGCGCCACTCGGACCCGGAAAACGCCATCAGGCTGATCCGGCTCATTAGGCGCCGGGAGATCCTCCGGATCGCGATCGCCGATTCTGCCGGGCTTCTCAACCAGGACCAGGTGGGCGCGGCGCTGGCTGACACCGACCGGGCAGCGGTGCTGGGCGCGCTGCGCGTGGCCGAAGGCATCGTCTCTGCTGCGGGACCGCTCAAGACCGCGATATTGGTGGTGGCCATGGGCCGCCAGGGCGGCCGCGAGATCGGCTACGGCTCCGACGCCGACGTCATGTACGTGCACCGCGCGTTGCCGGGCTATACGGACGAGGAAGCGCAGGATCAGGCGGCCCGGATTGTCGCCAAAGTCTCCAGCCTGCTCACGCAGCCGCTCAAGCCGGCCATCATGGCCGAGCGGGTGCTGCAGATGGACGCGGATCTGCGGCCCGAGGGCAAAAACGGGGCCATGGTCCGCTCCCTCGATTCGTTCGCCGAATATTACCGCCGGTGGTCGTTGATCTGGGAAGCGCAGGCGCTGCTGCGGGCCCGGCCCATGGCGGGCGACGATGCCCTGGCCGAGGACTTCCTGGCCCTCATCGACCCCATCAGGTACCCGGAGTCGATTTCGGAGCAGGACGTCCGGGAGGTTCGCAGGGTCAAAGCGCGGGTGGAAGCGGAGCGGTTGCCGCGCGGGGCGGATCCGGCACGCCACGTGAAGCTTGGCCGCGGAGGACTGAGCGACGTCGAGTGGCTGGTGCAGCTCCTTCAGCTCCAGCACGCGGCCAAGCACCCGGAACTGCGGACCACGTCCACGGTGGAGGCCCTGGAAGCGGCGGCTTCACTGGACCTGCTCAGCGGGCCTGACGCGAAGCTGCTGGCCGACGCGTGGCGGCTCGCCAGCCGGATCCGGTCCGCCAACGTCATCTGGAGCGGCAGGGCGTCGGACACGCTGCCGTCCGCCCGCGGGGACCTTGAGGCGGTGGCCCGCTGGTGCGGCTACGAACCTGGCAACGCGGCCGCCCTGGAAGAGGACTACCTCCGCCTGAGCCGGCGGGCCCGGGCGGTGTTCGAGAAGGCCTTCTACGGCCATTAGCGGCTGCCTGGGGTTCTCCCGGAAGGCAGCAGACAGCTGCCGCGGTGCGGTGCTAGGTTGGGGGCCATGGCTACGCAAATCTACCTGAACCTGCCCGTGAAGGATCTGAAGCGGTCCGTCGATTTCTTCACCGCCCTTGGCTTCTCCTTTAACCCGGACTACACCGATGAAAACGCGACGTGCATGATCATCAACGACAACGCGTTTGTGATGCTCCTCGTGGAGGGTTTCTTCAAAACGTTCACCTCCCGGGCCGTGGCCGATGCCACCAGTTCCACCGAGGCCATCACGGCGTTTTCGGTGGACAGCAAGGAAGCCGTGGACGAAACGGTACGCAAGGCGCTGGCCGCCGGCGGCACCCCGTCCCAGGAAGTCCAGGACTACGGCTTTATGTACAACCACAGTTTCCAGGACCCGGACGGCCACCTGTGGGAAGTTATGTGGATGGACCCTGCCGGCCCATCGGCCGAGGGCGGGGCTCCCGCCGGATCCGACGGACAGCCGACCTGAAAACCCGGGTTGATTCCGTCTGGCTCATTGCCCTGGATGACCTCAGTGCGGATGCGCTTGCCATCCAGCTGGGAGAGGTGGCAAACATTGAGCTGGGTCCAGGACAAAGCAGCTTCGTTGGTGACCCGCTCCGCATGGTCCTGGCGGGACTGGAGGAGGATTCGCGGTTCCCTTATGTCGTGGAGGCCGCGGGCTACGCTGTGGGCGTGCTGACCCTCCAGTCCGGCGCCGCGTGCCTGGCCGGCTGGCCGGACGAGGATTCGGCCTGGCTGTTGCGCGGTTTCCTGATCGACAGGCGCCACCAGGGGCAAGGCCTCGGGCCGCTGGCGGCAACGTCCGCGGTGGAGGCGGCCGCGAAACTGACCGCCAGGCGCGGAACCCACGAGGCCGGCGTCGTGCTTTCCGTCAACGAAGCCAATCCGGCCGGGTTGTCCGCGTACAGGACCGCCGGCTTTGTGGATCAGGGGCAGTACCTGGCCGGCAGTTCCGGACCGCAACGGATCATGTACCGGAGCTTCACGGGATAATTCGTCCAGACACGGCGGCCGGGCATTGCCTCCGGCTCCACATTGATCGATCATGTGGATTGGCGGTGTTCTTCAAACCTTGTTGGGGGGAAGGCTTGAAAAGTCTTCGTCTCGGGGAGCACATGTCAGGGGGCTGGCTTCTGGTCTCAGCACGTCTGGAGTCAGCCCCCACCTTAAGGACAAAAAAGTCCGCCCGGCCTCCAGCGTTGACGCTGGCAGCCCGGGCGGACTTTTTGGCGGACTGAACGGGTTCAGCCGCGGATCTGGCTAGACGCCGTAGTAGAGCTCGAACTCGTACGGGTTCGGGCGCAGGGACAGCGGGCGGATCTCGTACTCGTACTTGTACTCGATCCAGGTGTCGATCAGGTCCTGGGTGAACACGCCACCGGCCTGGAGGAACTCGTTGTCCTCGCGCAGGGCCTCCAGTGCCTCTTCCAGCGAGCCCGGAGCCTTCGGGATGTCCTTGGCTTCCTCGGCGGGCAGCTCGTAGAGGTCCTTGTCGATCGGAGCCGGCGGTTCGATGCGGTTGCGGATGCCGTCAATGCCGGCCATCAGCTGGGCAGCGAAGGCCAGGTACGGGTTGGACGAGGGGTCCGGAGCGCGGAACTCGATGCGCTTGGCCTTGGGGTTGGAACCCGTGATGGGGATACGGATACCGGCGGAGCGGTTGCCCTGCGAGTACACCATGTTGACCGGAGCTTCGAAGCCCTTGACCAGGCGGCGGTAGGAGTTCACCGTCGGGTTGGTGAAGGCGAGGACGGACGAGGAGTGCTTCAGCAGGCCGCCGATGTACCAGCGGGCCATGTCGGACAGGCCGGCGTAGCCCTTTTCGTCGTAGAACAGCGGCTCGCCGTTGGTCCACAGCGACTGGTGGCAGTGCATGCCCGAACCGTTGTCGCCAAAGACCGGCTTCGGCATGAAGGTCACGGACTTGCCCCAGGCGTCGGCCGTGTTCTTGACGACGTACTTGAACTTCTGCAGGTCGTCTGCGGCGTGGGTCAGGGTGGTGAACTTGTAATTGATTTCAGCCTGGCCGGCGGAGCCTACCTCGTGGTGGCTGCGCTCGACCTCGAGGCCGGCCTCATCCAGGGCGATGCACATGGCGTCGCGGAGGTCAGCCTGCTTGTCGGTGGGGGAAACCGGGAAGTAGCCGCCCTTGATGGGGGTCTTGTAGCCGAGGTTTCCGCCGTCTTCTTCGCGGCCGGTGTTCCAGTGTGCTTCTTCGGAGTCGATCTTGTAGAAGCTGCCCTCGGGGGAGGACTGGTACTGGACGTTGTCGAAGACGAAGAATTCGGCTTCCGGAGCGAAGAACGCGGTGTCGGCGATGCCCGTGGAGGCGAGGTAGGCCTCAGCCTTTTCGGCCACGCCGCGGGGGTCGCGGTGGTAGGGGTCTCCGGTGCGGGGGTTCACGATGGAGAAGTTCAGCGCAAGGGTCTTCTCCATGCGGAAGGTGTCCAGGAATGCGGTGGTGACGTCCGGGATCAGCTGCATGTCGGATTCGGCGATGCCCTGGAATCCGCGGATGGAGGAACCATCGAAGAGCTGGCCGTTGACGAAGAAATCCGCGTCGACGCTCTTTGCCGGCACGTTGAAGTGCTGCTGCACACCCGGGAGATCGGTGAAGCGGATATCGACGAATTTAATATCTTCGTCCTTGATGAACTTGAGGACTTCGTCCGCAGTCTTGAACATCTATGCTCCTTACGCATATGTAATATCTGGCTGGCAAGCCAACTGATCCAGCGCAATCCGAAGGGCAGGGAAACCAAGTTTCCCTGCTTGGGAGGTATTGCTTGAAACTGCTATCAGCCTATGGACACGTCATTTCCCGTCAGTGTCCACATTGTTTCGGGCAGGTTACAGAATGCCCGGTTCAGGTTACAGAATTGTCCTGATCAGGTAACGCTATCCGGTGTCCGTAGTGTGGTCCAACGGTTTCCACTCTGTGGTCGGCGGTGAGTCGGTAAGCTTGGACGGTGGTAGATCGCAATGACATTGGCTCCTGGCTCAGCGGACCGGACACGTCCGGCATCTCAAGGTACCCGGGGGAGCGCCTGGGATTGCCCGAATCCGGTTCCGGCTCCATCGCCAGGGCGGGCAGGCGCATCCTCGCCATCGTCCTTGACTGGGGGATTGCCCTGCTGATCAGCAATTTTGCCTTCGGCGGTGACTCCTGGGCCACATTGGCGATTTTCGCCGCGGAACAGATGCTGCTTGTGGGCACGCTCGGTTACAGCATCGGCCACCGAGTGGCCGGGATCCAGGTGCTGCGACTGGGCGGCGGGCCCGCGGGTCCAATGGCTGCCGTGGTGAGGTCAGTGCTGCTGTGCCTGGTGATTCCCGCCGTAATTTTCGATCCGGACCAGCGGGGACTGCACGACAAGGCGATGAATACCATCCTCGTGCGGCGCTAGCAGTAATCAGGAACCCGGCCGTGCCGGTTCGCCGGCACCTGACGGCCCCGAACACCTGACAGCCCCGAATAGAGGGCAGTGCGCCGTCAGACCCCCGCTGTTTCTTTTGTCCCGGCAGGAACGGCCGTGCCTCGCGTCAGGTAGCCGCGCTTTCCGGCCCAGCGTTCGAACGCGACAGTGGCGAACGGGAACACCGCCGACAGTCCCGCGAACAGGGCCACAACGAAGGGCCACCGCTGGAGACGCCACAGGGCGAGGGCGGCGATGCCGTAGCCCACAAACAGCGCACCATGGATGGGGCCGGCGATCTCCACACCCAGTTCGGTGGTCTTGGCGACCCACTTGAAGTACATGCCAGCCAGCAGGGCAGCCCAGCTGAAGGCTTCGGCAACAGCCAGGACGCGGAAGGCCCGGATAACAAGGGTTCTAACGGGAATGGTCATGTTGCTACTTCCAATCAATGTGCCCGCCTGTTCGGCGGCGTCCGGCAGACAAAAACCGCCCTGGTTCCGGCAAGCCGGAACCAGGGCGGTTCAAGGGTCTTAGCGTCCGCGGTTGGGGCGCGCTTTGTAGGGGTCGATTCCCTTGGGAATCGGGAGGCGGTTGCCCAGCGAGGAAATGCGCTTGGATACCGCATTCACCTCAAGCTTGGTCAGTTCATTCTTCAGCTTGCCCATTTTCTTGGCTACCTGGCTGATGGGAACCTGGCCCTCGCCGCGGCCGCTTTCGATCATGTGGACCGTGACGTTCGGGAGGATGCGCGCAAGGCGCTTACGCTCGGCGTCGAGCATTGGCTTGACGCGGATGGTGGGGCCTTCGCTGACGAGGACGACGCCGGGACGGCCGACGGCGCGGAACACGGCGTCCTGCGTGCGCGGGTTTACGGCGACCGGCTGGTCCTCGGTGATCCAGCCGCGCTTAAGCGTGCCCAGTGCCGCGCCTGAGGCTCCGGGCTGGTTCTCGATCTGGGCGAATGCGGCACGTTCGGCGCGACGCGAAAGGATCAGGGTGGCGCCGAGGAGGCCCAACGGAATACCGATGAGCAGGCCGGTGATCCAGTTTTCCAGCCAAAAACCCACCAGGAAGCTGACAGCCACAACACCCAGGAACACCAGCAGCATCAGCCACGGGACCATGGGGTCATGGCGGCGGGTCATGTTAAAGACTTCGCCGATCTGCTTGAGCCGGCTGGGCTTCTTGACCTTTGCTTCTTTTGGCTTGCGCGAGAAGAGGCCACGCTTCGGGGCGTCAGAGGCCGCCGGAGTGCTGTTACTGGAATCAGGGGAGTTCGCCATAGTTCCTCAATTCTACGTGATTTATGCCTGAGGGCCGGACGCCGGAGAATGTCCGGCGCCGGCCCTCAGGGATACCAAACTACGGCTTAGGAATGGGCGGCCAGCAGTGAGCTGGCTTCCTGGCGGGTGCTGCCGGAGGACTCGATGTGGGCGAGTTCGGCGGGGATTTCCCAGCCCTTCTTGCGCATCGCGGTGGCCCAGAGCCGGCCGGCCCGGTAGGAGGAACGGACCAGCGGCCCGGACATGACCCCGAGGAACCCGATCTCATTGGCCTCGTCCTGGAGGTCCACGAACTCCTGCGGCTTGACCCAGCGGTCCACCGGCAGGTGCCGTTCGGAGGGGCGCAGGTACTGGGTGATGGTGATCAGGTCACAGCCGGCCTCGTGCAGGTCTTTGAGGGCTTCTGAGATCTCCTCGCGGGTCTCGCCCATACCCAGGATCAGGTTGGACTTGGTCACCATCCCCAGCTTGCGGCCCTGGGTGATGACATCCAGGGACCGGTCATACCGGAACGCGGGCCGGATGCGCTTGAAAATCCGGGGCACGGTCTCGACGTTGTGCGCGAAGACCTCCGGCTTCGAATCACAGATCGCCGCGATGTGCTCGGGCTTGCCGGAGAAGTCAGGGATCAGCAGTTCGACGCCGGTGCCCGGGTTCAGCTCGTGGATCTTCCGGACCGTCTCGGCATACAGCCACACGCCCTCATCGGCCAGGTCATCACGGGCCACACCGGTGACCGTGGCGTAGCGCAGCTGCATCGCCAGGACCGAGCGGGCCACCTTCGTGGGCTCGAACATGTCCACCGGGGACGGCTTGCCCGTGTCGATCTGGCAGAAATCACAGCGCCGGGTGCATTCGGACCCGCCGATCAGGAACGTGGCTTCCTTGTCTTCNACCGGCCTCCTCACACACCGTGTGCAGGCCTTCCTTCTTGACCAGGTTCTTGAGCTGGACATACTCCGGACCCATCTGGACCTTCGCCTTGATCCACTCCGGCTTCCGCTCCACAGGTACTGCAGAGTTGCGCTGCTCAACGCGCAGCAGCTTCCGGCCTTCTGGTGCCAGTGTCACAGGAGTGCTCCCTCAGGGCTTGAAACGAGTGCTTCTTCGTGCTTGCGAAATTCTTCCACGAACCGGTCCGCGATATCGCTCGGGGCTATGTTCCTGCCGGTTTCGATGGACATTGTGGTGACGCTGGCGTCGGTGATGCCACAGGCGATGATCTGGGCATAAGGCGCCAGATCATTGTTGCAGTTAATGGCGACGCCGTGCATTGTGGCCCCGTCCAGGACGCGGATGCCGATTGCTGCAATCTTCCGGTCCGGGCCCTTGCTGTCAGCCGTGATCCACACGCCGGCGCGTCCCTTGATGCGCTCTGCGTTGATGCCATAGTCAGCCATAACCGCGATCATGACGGCTTCGAGCCGTTCAACGTAGTCTCGGATGCCGGACCGGTTCTTCAGCTTGAGGATCGGATACGCGATCAGCTGGCCGGGGCCATGCCAGGTCAGCTTTCCGCCGCGGTCCACCGCAACGACGGGCGTACCGTCCAACGGGCGTTCGTGCTCTTCCGTGAGCTTGCCCGCTGTATAGACGGCGGCATGTTCAAGGATGAGGACAGTGTTGGGCGCTTCGGCTGTGACGACCTTGCTGTGGATCCCGCGCTGCAGATCCCAGCCGCGCGTGTAGTCAACGAAGTCCGGGGCGAGACCCACCTGTGAAAACTCAAGAGTCATGCCGTCAAGCTTAGACCCCGATCCGTGAGGGGTCCGGTTATAGTGTCGGACCTCTCATATCTCTGACGGATCCAGCGATGCCCATGGCCTGTGGATAACTTCTGCAGGCATTCCCGGATTCCGCTAGACATAAGTCATGGATGATTTCACTGCCCCGGTGGTTCCCGGCTTCCTGGTGGGCCGCGTGTTGGGCCGCGGCGGAAGTTCAACGGTGTGGCTGGTTACCGAAGCAAGGTCCGGCCGCGAGTTTGCGCTGAAATGCCTCGGTGCAGGGCACGGCGGTGCGACCGGTCCCGGCGAAGGCAGGGAAAGCGGGGCCGACGCCGAGGAGGCCATCCGCCGTGAAATCCGCATTCTTTCTGTCCTTGACCACCAGCACCTCATCAAAGCCCACGACGCCCTCCGTCTTCGCGAGCCGGCCGGATCAGCAGTTACGGCCGTAGGGACA
Organism: Pseudarthrobacter raffinosi; assembly: GCF_023913835.1. Taxonomy (NCBI): domain Bacteria; kingdom Bacillati; phylum Actinomycetota; class Actinomycetes; order Micrococcales; family Micrococcaceae; genus Pseudarthrobacter; species Pseudarthrobacter raffinosi. The sequence continues at coordinate 101,139 of NZ_JAMXBG010000007.1, forward strand.
ATAGGGCTGCTGCTGGATTACGCGCCCGGCGGTTCCCTCGGAGAGCTGGTCGGAAGCAGGGCCAAGCTCACCATCGGGGAGACGGTCACCGTGCTCACCCCTATTGCCCAGGTACTTGGCTACCTGCACGGCCAGGGGTTCACCCACGGTGACGTATCGCCCGGGAACGTCCTCTTTACAGGCCATGGCAAGCCAATGCTGTCCGACGTCGGGATCGCCAGGATGGTGGGTGATGTTTCGGCAGTGCCGGACCATGGCACCCCGGGGTTCATGGATCCGGCACCGGTGGACGCCGTGAGGGCGGGGCTGCAGCCGGAACGCGACGTTTACTCGGTGGCGGCGCTGGGGTGGTATTGCCTCACGGGCCAGCCGCCACGCCGTACCGCCGACCGTCTGCCTCTTTCCCTCCTGCTCCCTGACGTTCCAGTCGAGCTGGCCGCGGCCCTGGAGGCTGGTCTTCATGAGGACCGGCGGCTCCGGCCCACGGCTGTTGAGCTGGCGACGGCGGTCTACCGCAGTGCCCCACCGTTGCCGGTGGACCTCGCCTCCTCCGTCCACGCCACGGTTATCCCGCAGCTCCTGACGCGGCGCCCCGTCCCGGAACATCCCGGCGGTGCGCTCTGGAATGGTCTCCGGACCTGGCGGCGCAGGATCTCGACGTCGCGTTGGTCCGGGCTGGTGGGGGTGCGGCAGGTCCTTCCGTTCCCGGCTGGGGAGAAAGCGGAGATGCCCGTGGTGCGCGCACCGGAGCCCCGCGCACCAGAGGCCAGCGCACCTGAGGCCAGCGCACCAGCGGCCGGCCGCGTCGACGCAATGGTCCAGGCTGTCGACGGGGAAAAGCCGGCGCCGCGCGGCAGGCATGCCGTGAAACCTGTCCCGAAGGGTCACGAACCCAACGCCGGTGCGAGGCGTCGGACGGTGGCGTCGTCGAAATCGGTGGACCCCGGCCCGTCCCGGCGCCGTGGGCGCTCAGGGATAGCCGGGCACAATCGAGGCACCATGCTGTTGGCGGTGGGAGCGGGTGCGATCCTGGCAGGCGCTATCTGGGCCGCCGGCGTCTTTGGGCCGGATGGGCCGTGGGGGGCGCCAGCTTGGCCAGAGACGGTGGCGGAGAGTGCGGATGCCGGAGGGGTGGACCCAGTGTTCGCCGCCGCAGGAGTCCCGGCCGACGCCGCGGCCCAGCTGGACTCGGCGGACCCGCTCGAAGCAGTCCGGGGATTGGCCGCCGTGAGGTCCCTGGCCTTCAGTTCCGGCCGGCTGGAGCTGCTGGATCTGGTTAATGCCCCGGGATCGGCGGCCTCTGCCGCGGATGCAGGCCTTAAGGCCGAGCTCCAGGAGTCAGGCCACGTCCTGGCCGGATTCACGAGTTCCGTAGCGGATCTGCAGGTCCAGCCCGGCGGTCCCTCCGGCCAGGTTGTTGTCAGTGTCACGTCAGCCACGTCGCCCTATGAGGAAAGGGACGCTTCCGGAGCGATCGTGGCGGCCGGCGCCCCTGCAGCCGTCCAGAACCTCCGGCTGGTGCTGGTCTCCGTTGACGGCCGCTGGCGGATCACGGACGTCCTTCCCGGCACCTGACTGGTTGCCTCAGCACGTTGGCTCAGCCTGTTGGCTCAGCCCATTGACTCAGGCTCAGTGTTTGCCGGCCACCCAGGCAGCGGCCTGGGCCAGTGACGGGTGCTGCCACTGGAAGCCGGCTGCTTCCAGGGCCGCCGGTTCCATCCGCTGGCTGGAAAGGATGAGTTCATCGGCCAACTTCCACATGACCAGGCGCAGGGCAGGCGAAGGTACGCGGAAAAATGCCGGCCGATGCAGCGCGGATGCCAGTGCGCCGGTCAAGGCGTTAACGTCGGCGTTTTCGGGGGCGCAGACATTGACCGGGCCGTGGAGCCCGGAGTCGGCGAGGAACAGAAATGCTGCGGCGACGTCCGGAAGCGTGATCCACGGCCAGTACTGCCTGCCGTTGCCGAGTGGACCACCGAGCCCGAGGCGAAGCAGCGGCAGAAGCCGGCCCAGTGCGCCGCCTGCAGGGCTGAGGACAACACCCGTCCGGGGAGTGATAACACGGACGCCTGACGGGGCCTCGTGCGCGGCTGCTTCCCACTCACGGCAGATCCGCGCCATAATGCCCTTGCCGTTCGGCGAGTTCTCGCGAAGAACGGCAGTACCCCGGTCACCGTAATAGTTGGAGCCCGACTGGCTGACGAAGACCTGCGGCGGCTGCTCCAGCTTCGCCATCGCCGCTACCAGTGTGCGCGTCGGGTCCAACCGCGAGGTCAACAGCTCGTCGATCCGGCGTCTGGTCCAGGGTCTGTCCCCGATTCCGGCACCGGAGAGGTTGACCACTGCGTCGGCGCCGGCCAGCGCCGCCGGATCCAGGCGGCGCGCTGCGGGGTCCCAGCGGATTTCGGCCGCGGACGTGGGCTCGCGTCGGACGAGGGTGGTCACGTCATGGCCGGCCTCTCGCAGCGTTGCGGACAAATGGGTCCCGATCAGCCCTGAGGCCCCGGCAATGACGATGTGCATGATCCATCTCACCACGGCCCGCACGCCGTCGGTACCTCCCCGGGACCGTACCGGGAGTTGACTATGATCGAACGATGACTTCTTCGAGCTACTTCCGGTTTCCGCATGTTCACGGCGATCTGGTCACGTTTGTGGCAGAGGACGACGTGTGGATCGCGCCGCTCAGCGGCGGCCGCGCCTGGCGGGTTTCGTCACTGCAGCTGCCTGCCCGCAATCCGCGTTTTACGCCTGACGGCAAACGGCTGGTCTGGACTGTCGTCCAGGGAACCGCCCCGGAAGTGGTCTCGGCGGAGGTGGACGGCGGTGGCTACCGGCAACTGACGTATTTCGGCCACGCCACAACCAGGGTCAAAGGCTTCACGGCAGCCGGCGACGCAGTAGTGACCAGCGCGTTCCGCCAGGCTGAAAGCCGGCACACCTACGCTTACAGCGTCCCGGTCGACGGCGGGTCGGCTGAGGAGCTCCCCTTCGGACCCGTCGAATCCGTGGCCTTTGGTCCGGAAGTGGGGGACGAGCGGCCGGTTGTCCTGGCCAGTGTGCTCTCCCGTGAACCGGCCTGGTGGAAGCGGTACCGCGGCGGCACAGCGGGCAAGCTCTGGATTGACGCCGACGGAAACGGGGAGTTCGAGCGCCTGGTTGCCCACCTCGACGGAAACCTCGCAGATCCGATGTGGGTGGACGGGCGCATCGCGTTCCTGTCAGACCACGAGGGTTACGGAAACCTGTACTCGGTGCTGCCCGGCGGCGGCGATCTTCGACGGCACACCGACCACGAGGACTTCTACGTCCGGCACGCGTCCACCGACGGTGGGCGGGTCATCTTCGAATCTGCCGGTGAGCTCTGGATCCTGCACGATCTGTCCTCTGCCGCGGTACGGCTGGACATCTCGCTGGGTTCCGCGTCGCAATCGCGTCGCCCGGGCCTGTTGAAAACCTCCAAACATTTGGGCACGGTGATGCCGGATGACAGCGGCTCCGCCAGCGCAGTGGAGGCCCATGGCACCCTTCACTGGCTCCGTCACCAGGACGGCCCCTCCCGTATCGTCGAGGCCACGCCGGGTGTCCGGGCACGGCTCCCCAGGCCGCTCGACGGCGGCCGCCTCGCTTACGTCGCCGATCACGACGGCGTGGAGGCGATCTACATCAAGGAGATTGCCGCGCAGGTTCCCGACACCGTGGTCCCTGCCGTTACGGCAGCCCCGGCTGCCGTAACCGCTGCAGCCGCTCGGGACCAGGAAGCGCCACTGCCGCGCCCGGTTCCCGCGGCAGCATCGTCCGCACCGGTGACTGCCGACGTCGTTGTTCCGGTGCCTGATGACTCCCGGGCCGATGACTCCCCGGCCGACGCCGCCCACGGCCCGTCGGAAGCCGACGTCGACGCAGGACGGGCCGGCCTGCCGACCCGCATCGCCTTCCCGAAGCCGTCACGCGCCAGCGCCCTGGAAGTTAGCCCCGATGGCCGGTGGCTTGCGGTGGGTACCTCCTTCGGGGATGTCTATGTGGCGGACACAGCCACCGGCGAGCTTTCCCTCGTCACCAGCATCGGCGAGGGCAGCATCGCGGAACTCGCGTGGTCGCCTGACTCCCAGTGGCTTGCCTGGTCCGAACCTGTCACCTCGTTCGGTTCCCGGAGCCGGCTCCGGCTGGCCAATGCCGCGGACCCGGCGGGCGGCATCGTCGAGGTCACTGACGGCCGTTTCTGCGACGGGTCCCCAAGCTTCACGCCGGACGGTAAGTTCCTGGCCTTCCTGTCCAACCGCAGCTTTGATCCGGTGTACGACGGGCACTCGTTCGACCTGTCCTTCCCCAGCCCCATCAAGCCGTACCTGGTGGCACTGGCCGCCACGACGCCGTCGCCGTTTGGCCCCGCCGTTGACCTGTCCCCTGCCGCACACACGGACAGCGCGGATACCACGGACGCAGACACCGCGGCAGGTCCCGCGGTCCGCGTGGATCCGGCCGGGCTGGCCCACCGTGTCATCGGCGTTCCGGTGCCCCAGGGCAACTACACGTCACTCACGTCAACGGAGGGTGCACTGCTATGGCTGGACTGGGCCCTGGCAGGCGTCACCGGCGACGGCAAAGCCAGCCAGGAAGACAAGGACGCCCGCCCCAGCCTGGTCCGGTTCGACCTTGCCCGCCGTAAGTCCGCCACGCTGGTGGAAGCCCTGGACAGCTACCGGCTCTCCGGCGATGGCAAGAAAGTAGTGCTGGTCAACGACAAGCAGGTCAGTGTGGTTCCTTCTGCTGCCAAAGCCGATGAGGAATCCGGCCAGCTGGTCAAGGTGGACCTGGGCCGCATCCGCGTGATGATGGACCCCCTCAGCGTCTGGGGCCAGGCGTTCGACGAAGCCTGGCGCCTGCAGCGCGACTTCTTCTGGGCAGAAGATATGGCAGGACAGGATTGGGAGTCGATCCACAAGCGGTACCGTCCGATCGTTGACCGGTTGGGGTCCCACGACGACCTGGTGGACCTGCTCTGGGAGCTCCACGGCGAGCTGGGCACCTCGCACGCCTACGTCCGGCCCGCAGCCGTCACGGAAAACGGCAGCAACGGCCAGGGACGGCTTGGCGCAGACTTCACGTTCACACCCGCGGGCTGGGAGATCACCCGCATCCTGGCCGGCGAGTCCTCGGACCCGCTGGCCACCTCGCCGCTGACCCGGCCCGGCGCTGCCGCCATGGCCGGGGACGTAGTACTGGCTATCGACGGTGTGCCGCTGTCCGCCACGGTGAGCCCCGCGATGCAGCTGGTGGGCGCCGCCGGACGGGCTGTGGAGCTGACATTACGCAACGGAGCCGGGCATGGAGTCGAGGCAGGGGAGCAGCGGAGGATCGCTGTGATCCCGGTCAAGGACGAGGAGCGACTGCGCTACCAGGAATGGGTGGCCGCGAACCGCGGGATCGTCCGGGAGGCCTCCGGCGGCCGCTACGGGTACCTGCATATCCCGGACATGATGGCCAACGGCTGGGCGCAGCTGCACCGCGACCTGGACACCGAAACTGCCCTGGACGGACTCATCGTGGATGTCCGCCGGAACCGTGGCGGACACACGTCCCAGCTGGTGGCGGAGCTGATTGGCCGGAAGGTCACCGGCTGGAGTATGCCCCGCGGCGAACGTCCGCGGACCTACCCGCACCACGCGCCGCGGGGGCCGGTGATCATCCTCGCCGATGAATTTGCCGGGTCCGACGGCGACATCATCACCCAGGTCTCCAAACTGCGGGGGATCGGCCCGGTGATCGGCACGCGCACGTGGGGCGGTGTGGTGGGGATCGACAACAGGTTCTCCCTGGCCGACGGTACCGGCGTGACCCAGCCGCGGTACGCCACCTGGTTCGGTGGCGGCGTGGGCTGGTCCGTGGAAAACTACGGCGTGGATCCCGACATCGAAGTGCTCTACCCGCCGCACGCCTATGCCGCCGGCAGGGACCCCCAGCTGGAATACGGGATCGGTGCGCTCAAGGAAATGATCCAGGAACTGCCCACGGACAGGCCCCCGGTCCGCGAAGGCTACCGGCGCCTGAAGCCTGCACCGCTGCCGTCCCGCCGGCACGGCGAATAGGGCCGGCCCGGTAGCAACAGAACAAAGCAGGCCCCGCTCCTCCCGGATAGTCCGGGCGGGGCAGGGCCTGCTCTGTCTCAGGAGCCTTCAGCGTTCATAGCGAACGCGGCAGCGGCCTGGCTGGATCAGGACTGAAGGGTAGCGGCCAGGGTGATGTCGATGCTGGCCAGCGCGCCGGAAACCGGGCACCCAACCTTGGCTTCGCCGGCGATCTTCTGGAATTCCTCTTCGGAAATGCCGGGAATCTTTGCGGACACCGTCAGGTGGCTGCCGGTGATGCCGGTGCCGGGAACGAAGGTCACGTCGGCTTCGGTGTTGACTTCTTCCGGAGCATGTCCGGCCTGGGCGAGCATATTGCTGAACGCCATCGAGAAACAGCTCGCGTGCGCTGCGGCGATCAGCTCTTCCGGGCTGGTCTTGCCCTCGGCCGCTTCGGTGCGGGCCTTCCAGGTAACCTCAAATGTGCCCAGGCCGGAGCTGTCCAGCGTGGTCTGACCCGACCCTGTCATCAGGTCGCCGTTCCATACTGTGTGCGCGGTGCGTGTTGCTGCCATGTCCACTCCTCAAAGTCGGTTCGAACCGGGACCGGCCGTTGCCTGGCCCCGCCGGTTCCAATCCTAGGGATTGAGCGGCGGCCGTGCACAGGGTGTCCGCTCTCAGTGGATTGTGACTGTGCAACCCAGCCGCCCGGCGGCTGCGTGGCGGTCACCGCTTGGCCGTTAAACTTCGACGGCGCCGCACCCCACAGAGGGGGAGCGGCGCCGTCGTGAGTGGTTCAGCCGGCGTTCAGTTCCACATCGTGGCGATGGCCACGTTGAGCAGTGCAAGTCCGCCAACTCCGTGGGCCAGGCCCTTGCTGATGTCTTCGCCCTTTTTGTATTTGCGGCGGCCGATGAAAGCCAGCACGCCGACGGCCAGGGCGATGGCGAACTTGATGCCCAGCTTGAAGTAATTCGCGTCCATGTCCAGGGACGGGATCAAGCCCATCAGCACAATGCCGGTGATGAGCTGAAGAGCTGCGCCGTCGAACTGCCGGGGGTGGACGGTGGGGGTTTTCATGTTCCCGATCCAGATTCCGACGATCATGGCGGCGCCGACGATGTGCAGGAAGACCACGAGGTTGTACACGATAATCATGCGATCAGTCTACGCAGGGGTTCTACATCATGTAGTAAGGCCGGCCGCAGAGTTTGTGTGTCGGCGGAGACAGCGCTGCGCCTTAAAACGCGACGGCGGTGCACGCCTTCCGGTGGTTTCCCACCGGCGCGTGCACCGCCGTCGTGCGGTTCTGGCCTGGGGCTAGAGTCCCAGGTCGGCCTCGAAGGCGCCTTCTTCAAGGCGGGCCTTCAGGGTCTGGAGGAAGCGGCCTGCATCCGCGCCGTCCACCAGGCGGTGGTCGTACGTGAGGGACAGGTACATCATGGAGCGGATGGCGATCGAGTCGTCACCGTTCTCATCGGCCACCACCACGGGGCGCTTGACGATCGCGCCGGTGCCCAGGATGCCGACCTGAGGCTGGTTGATGATCGGGGTGTCGAACAGGGCGCCGACCGAACCGATGTTGGTGATGCTGAACGTTCCGCCGGACAGTTCGTCCGGGCCGATCTTGCCGTCGCGGGTGCGCCCGGCAACGTCGGCGATCTTGGCGGCCAGTCCGGCCAGGTTCAGGTTGCCGGCATCGGAGATGACCGGAACCAGGAGGCCCTTGTCCGTGTCCACTGCGATCGCCAGGTGCTCGGCGTTGTGGTATGTGATTTCCTGCTTGTCCTCGTCGTACGCAGCGTTGAGCTTGGGGTGCTGCTTGAGGGCCTCGGCCACGGCCTTGGCGATGAACGGCAGGAAGGTGAGCTTGACGCCGTTCTGGGCCAGGAAGGAGTTCTTGGCCTTCAGGCGGAGCTTGGCCACCTTGGTCATGTCCACCTCGTGCACCTGAGTGAGCTGCGTGGAGATTTCGAGGGATTCGCGCATACGGCGGGCGATGACCTGGCGGATGCGGGGTGCCTTCTGCGTGGTGCCACGCAGGGAGGAGGCAGCCGGGCCGGCTGGAGCGGCGGACGGCTTGGCCGGTGCTGCTGCAGCGGGAGCGGCCTTGGCTTCTGCCGCGGCGAGGACGTCCTGCTTGCGGATGCGCCCGCCGACGCCGGTACCGGACAGTGATGCGACGTCCACGCCGTGCTGGTTGGCCAGCTTCCGGACCAGGGGAGTCACGTAGCCGGATTCGCCGCCGGCAGCAGGCTCGGCCGCGGGTGCCGGGGCCGTAGCGGGAGCAGGTGCTGCTGCCGCGGCAGGTGCCGCCGGAGCAGGCTCTGCCTTGGGTGCTTCGGGTGCCGGTGCCGCTGCGGGCGCCGGTGCGGCAGGCGCGGCGGCGGGTGCCGGCGCTGCAGCTGGGGCCGGTGCGGAGGCTGCCGCGCCGGAGCCGATGACGGCGAGGACGGCGCCAACTTCGGCGGTTTCGTCTTCGTTGACCCGGATTTCCTGCAGCGTTCCAGCGACGGGGGACGGGATTTCGGTGTCAACCTTGTCCGTGGATACCTCGAGCAGCGGTTCGTCCACTGCAACGGTGTCGCCCACGGCCTTCAGCCAGCGTGTGACGGTTCCTTCGGTGACGCTTTCGCCCAGTGCCGGGAGGGTGACATCGTGGCTTTCGCCGTCCGAAGCGGCGGGTGCTGCCGCTGCGGGAGCTTCTGCAGCCGGTGCTTCTGCGGCCGGGGCTTCCTCGGCCGGGGCTTCCTCGGCCGGGGCCTCTGCAGCCGGTGCTGCTGCTTCGGGGGCTGCGCCGCCGCCGGAGCCGTCGCCGATGCGGACCAGGGGAGCGCCTACTTCAGCGGTCTCGTCTTCGGCTACGAGGATTTCCTCGATGATGCCGGCAATCGGAGAGGGGATTTCGGTGTCTACTTTGTCGGTGGAAACCTCGAGCAGCGGTTCGTCCACCTCTACCCGGTCACCTACCTGCTTGAGCCAGCGGGTGACGGTTCCTTCGGTGACGCTCTCACCGAGGGCGGGCAAGTTAACGGATTCAGACATGTCGTCCCCGTTCTCCTTATTGATCTTTTGTGCGGATGATGGCTGGCTTGTTCGAGCTTAGTGCACCCGGCGGGTCACGCCGGGTGCACTAAGCCCTGTTGTCTTGCTGTGCTGCTGGCTGTAATTAGCCGTGAAGCGGGCGACCGGCCAGGGCCATTGCGGCCTCGCCGAGTGCCTCGTTCTGCGTCGGGTGCGCGTGGATGAGTCCGGCAACATCTTCCGGGTAGGCTTCCCAGTTGACGATCAGCTGGGCTTCGCCGATCTGCTCGCCGACGCGGGTGCCGATCATGTGGACGCCAACAACAGGGCCGTCTTTTTCGCGGACGAACTTGATGATGCCGCCGGTGCCCAGAATGGCGCTCTTGCCGTTTCCGGCCAGGTTGTATTCCGTGCTTTCAACCCTGTCTTCGCCGAACTTCTCCTTGGCGGCCTTCTCGGAGTAACCCACCGAGGCAATCTCGGGATCGCAGTAGGTGACCTTGGGGACGTTGATGTCGTCGACAACCACGGGCTTCAAGCCGGCGATTTCTTCGGCGACGAAGATGCCCTGCTGGAAACCGCGGTGTGCCAGCTGCACGCCGGGAACGATGTCGCCGACGGCGTAGACGTTGCCGACGCCGGTGTGGAGGCGTTCGTTGGTGATCACGAAGCCGCGATCAACCGTGACTCCCGCTTCTTCGAACCCCAGGCCCGCCGTGGACGGTCCGCGTCCGACAGCAACGAGCAGAAGGTCTGCTTCGAAGGTCTTGCCGTCCACCAGGGTGACCTTGACGCCGTCGTTGTCCTGCTCGACGCCCTGGAAGAAGGTGCCGGTGTTGAACTTGATGCCGCGCTTCTTGAAGCTGCGCTCCAGGACCTTGATGATGGATGCGTCCTCGTTGGGCACCAGGGACGGCAGGCCCTCAATGATGGTGACGTCCACGGCGAAGGACTTCCATACCGAAGCGAATTCGACGCCGATGACGCCGCCGCCCAGGACGATGACGCTCTTGGGCACGTAGTCCATCTTCAGGGCTTCGTCGGAGGTGATCACGCGGCCGCCGATTTCCAGGCCCGGAAGGGAGCGGGAGTAGGAGCCGGTGGCGAGGACGATGTTCTTGCCCTTGTAGGCCGTGCCGTTCACGGTGATGGTGTCCGGGGCGGTGAGCTTGCCTTCGCCCTCAATGACGGTGATGCCCTTGCCCTTGATCAGACCCTGCAGGCCCTTGAACTTACCGGCAATGATGCCGTCTTTGTAGGCGTTCACGGCGGTCATGTCGATGGACTGGAGCTCCACGTTCACGCCGTACTTGGCGCCGTCGCGGGCGTGGTCGGCAACTTCTGCGGAGTGCAGCAGGGCCTTGGTGGGGATACAGCCGTTGTGCAGGCAGGTGCCGCCCAGTTTGGCCTTCTCAACCAGACCAACGGTCAAGCCAAGCTGTACGGCACGCAGGGCCGTGGCGTATCCGCCGCTGCCGCCACCTAGTACCAGGATCTCGAATTCTTGCGCAGTTGCCTGATCGGCCACTTAGACGCTCCCTCGCGTGAACGATGACGCGATCGTGCGCATCATCTGGTCTTGGAACTTGTACTGCCGTGATTATGCCAGCAGGCAGGTTCTCGTGCATTTGTGACTACCGGGGTTCACCTTAGCGAACCCCTCATCCATGCTCCACCTTGGCGCCGCCTTTGTGGGGCGCTTGTGTCGAGTGTCACGCGGCCATGTGGCCAAGGGATCACGGCCGGTTCTGTGGTCGCAGGTCAAACGGCCGCGTGACAACTCAACAGCACGGGTCAGGGTTCCCCGGGGGTCAGACGGCAGCCGCCAGCATGTCCTCCACGTAGGCAACCAGTGTGCGGACCGTGCAGCCCGTGCCCTGTTTGTGGGTGTAGCCGTAAGGGCTTCCGTTGTTGAAGGAGGGGCCGGCGATGTCGATGTGCGCCCAGGGGATCTGCTCCCCGTCTTTGCCCTTGCCCACAAACTCGCGCAGGAAAACAGCCGCGGTCATCATGCCGCCGTGGCGCTCACCGATATTGGCGAGGTCGGCCACCTGGGAGTCGATGCTCGGGCGCAGTTCCTCCGGCAGCGGCATGGGCCACACCAGTTCGCCCGCACGGTCGGCGGCGGCCTTGAGTGGCCCGGTGACACTGTCAGAGCCCATCACGCCGGCGGTCCTGTTGCCGAGGGCGATGAGCTGCGCACCGGTGAGGGTGGCGACGTCGATGATGGCGTCAGGGTATTCGAGGCTCGCCGCGACGATGCCGTCTGCCATGACCAGGCGGCCCTCGGCATCGGTGTTCAGCACCTCAACGGTCTTGCCGCCGAACATGGTAAGGACATCCGCCGGCCGTGAGGCCGCACCGGAGGGCATGTTTTCTGCGATGCAGAGCCAGGCGGTCGCCTTCACCGGCAGGCCAAGTCCCGCGATGGCCAGCACAGTATTAAGGACGACGGCGGCGCCTGCCATATCGCTCTTCATGTCACCCATGCCAAGGGCCGGCTTGATCGAAATTCCGCCGGTGTCGAACGTGATGCCCTTGCCCACCAAGGCGATTTTTGCGGTGGCCTTTGCAGGGGCGTATTCGACCTTCACCAGGCGGGGCTGGCGCGTGGACCCCTTGCCCACGCCCATGATGCCGCCGAAGCCTTCCTTTTCCAGGCGCTTTTCGTCCCAGACCGTGACCTTAACAGGCAGGCCCTTGGACAGTTCCTTGGCGGCTTCCGCAAAGGATTCGGGGTAGAGGTGGCTGGGCGGCTGGTTGACCAGGGACCGCGTGGCGTTGACGGCTTTGCCGATCAGGCCTGCCCGCGTCAGCGCAGAGCGCAGCGCATCATTGGCGGTAACGTCCGTGTAGATCACCGCGTTGCGGACCGGATCCTTCAGCCCGTCGTTGGACGACCGGTACTCGGTGAACGAATAGGCTCCCAGGGCCGCACCTTCGGCCACCGCCGCGACGTCGGCGACTCCCGCCGTTGGGAGCGCGAGGACAACGGTGGGCAGGCCGCTGAGCTGGCGGACGGCGGAACCTGCGGCACGCCGCAGGGCCTCTTCGGTCAGCGGGCGGCCAGCGGCCACCTTGCCGACGCCGGCGAGGACCAGGACCCCGGAACCCGTTTCCGGCAGGCCGGGCAGCCGGACGACCTGGTCAGCGGCGCCGGTGACGCCCAGGACCTTCAGGGAGTCAGTTAGCGCTTCAGCCGATTTTGCGGTCAGCGGATTCTCAAGCAGGACGGGGCCGTCCGATCCCTGTCCCACGCCGATGACAACGGCGTCACTGGGGGTCCTCTTCAGGTCCTTAGCGAGGGTACTAAGGTTGATTTCAGTATTCTTGACCACGGGGTAAGTCCTCAATTCTCGAAAAGGCTGTTCGCGCTGGTATGGATGTCAGGCGCTCGGCCATGGAAATCCGGCGGCCGTCCGATCGGGACGTCGCCGGGGTGCCGGTAAACCCGTCCGGCGGGCCATTCACGATCGTAGCCGCTGCGGGCCGCGGCAGCGGAATCTCCTGAGACCTGCGCCACACCCGCTGGCGGAATTCAGGGGTGCCTGGCCGCGTTGTACAAGATATTCACCCGACTCCTTGAAAGGACGACGCCGTGCTTGAACGGATTTCCGGTTCCCTGCTGGACCCCGATGCGCTCTATGCGAGCAACATCGAGCTGTTCCACAGCCCGGCGCTCCGCGGGCTGAACCTGGTGATGGGTTTCACTGGCTTCGCCGATGCCGGCCACGTGGTGAAGCAGATCAATGCGGAGCTCCTGGACACCCTCGACGCCGAGACGGTGGCGGTGTTCGACGCCGACCAGCTCATCGACTACCGGTCGCGGCGGCCCCACATCTCCTTTGTGGAGGATCACTTGCAGGACTATCAGCAGCCGAAGCTGGCGCTGTACAAGCTGACGGACGGGCTCGGCAGCCCCTTCCTGCTGCTGGCCGGTTTTGAACCCGACCTTCAATGGGAGCGGTTCGCGCGCGCCGTCGTCGGCATTGTGGAAAAGCTGGACGTGAACCTCGTGACCTGGATCCACTCCATTCCCATGCCGGTGCCGCACACGCGCCCGGTGGGTGTGACCGTCCACGGCAACCGTCCGGAACTGATCGAGGGCATCTCGGTCTGGAAGCCCACCGTTGACGTTCCGGCGGCCGTGGGCCACATTCTGGAGCTGCGGCTGATGGAAGCCGGGCGCAATGTTGCCGGCTACGTGATCCACGTTCCGCACTACCTCGCTGAGGCGGAGTACCCGCCGGCCGCCGTCGCCGGACTCGAATTCCTCGGTGCCGCGACGTCCCTGATGCTGCCGGCGGACCGGCTGCGCGAAGCGGGCCGGGAAGTGGGGCGCCAGATCGCCGAGCAGGTGGCCGCCTCCGAAGATGTGCAGCAGGTGGTCACCCGGCTGGAGGAGCGGTACGACGAGAAGGCCGAAGGCACAGTCCGGCGCTCCCTCCTGGCCGATGAAAATGACGAACTGCCCAACGGGGACGAGCTGGGCGCGGCAGTGGAGGCCTACTTGGCCCGCGAGAACCCGCACCCGTAGCCCCGCCCCACGGCGTCCGCCTGGCAGACGCTTGCCCTGGTCCGGGCAGCAGCCCGGGCATAATGAGGGGGTGACTGCACCCCGAGCCTGGCTGATCTGGACCATCGGCATCTTCGCCTACCTTGTGGCCGTCTCCCAGCGCACGTCATTCGGTGTGGTGGGACTTGAGGCCACCGAGCGGTTCCATGCCGGCGCGTCTGCCATCTCCTTCTTTACGGTGCTGCAATTGCTGGTCTACGCCGGCCTGCAGATCCCCGTGGGCCTGCTGGTGGACAGATTCGGCTCGCGCGCCATGATCGCCGGTGGAGCCGTCCTGATGGGTCTTGGCCAGCTCCAGTTGGCCTTCGCCGACACCATCCCCGGCGGTGTGGCGGGGCGGGTTCTGGTGGGCGCCGGGGACGCCATGACCTTTATTTCCGTGATCCGCCTGATTCCGTTGTGGTTCGCGCCGGCCAGGGTTCCCCTGGTCACCCAGCTGACGGGCATGTCAGGCCAGCTCGGGCAGCTTTTCAGTGTGCTTCCCTTCGCCTTTGTCCTGCATTCCTTCGGCTGGACCTCCGGTTTCCTGATGCTGGCGGGCATGGCGGGCGTGGCGGTTGTCCTGGTGCTGGTGCTCTTGAAGGACCACCCGCCCGGTGCGCCCGCGCCGCAGGCGCAGCAGGGGTTGAAGGCCACAGGCGCCTCGCTCGCGCGGGCATGGCGCCAGCCTGGCACCCGGCTGGGGATGTGGAGCCACTTCACCATCCAGTTCAGCGGCACCGTCTTCGCCATGACCTGGGGCTATCCGTTCCTGATCTCGGGGCAGGGCCTGGATGCCGGAACCGTGGCCGGCCTGATGACCTTGTACGTTGCGGCGGCGATGGCGGTGGGCCCCTTCATTGGGCAGTTCGTTTCCCGCCACCCGCTTCGCCGGTCAACGATGGTCCTGCTCATCGCCGGCGCCACGGCCTCTGCCTGGGCCGCGGTGCTGCTGATGCCTGGCCGTTCCCCGCTATGGCTGCTGGCGTGCCTGGTGGTCGTCCTGGCCATCGGGGGGCCGGGATCGATGATCGGGTTTGATTTCGCACGGACGTTCAATCCGGCGCACAGGATCGGAACCGCAACGGGCATCGTGAATGTGGGCGGCTTTATCGCGGCCCTCGTGGCCATCTTCCTGATCGGCCTGGTGCTGGACGTCCTGCTGGCCAGCGGCTATTCCGACGGCGTCCTGTACGGGTTGGAACCGTTCCGGATCGCGCTCAGCGTACAGTTCCTGCTGCTGGGCTTTGGCGCCGCCATGACGATTGTCTGTCGGCGCAAAGTACGGCGCCAGATGGCAGCGCAAGGTGTTGTGGTGGCACCATTGTTTCGGGCCATGGCGCAGCAGCGGCGGGCGAACCTGGCCCAGCGTCGCCAGCCGTCCGAGACCAAGGACCGCGCGGATAAAGACTGACACCTTTCCTGAACAGGCAGGTTATTCACATACGGCAAGTTGGCGCTTCACCGCGGCTCGCGCGGCGCCAAAGCTGGAACCATGAAACCTTCAGAACACCTGACCGTCCGAGGCCCTGAAGACATCCTCGGGTTCATTCCGCATTCCCTGGGCTACTGGCCGGCCGACAGCCTGGTTGCGATGACCCTGCAGGGGAACCGGCTGGGAGCAACCCTGAGGCTGGATCTTCCAGGCCCGGAAACCCTCGCGGACCCGCGGGAGTACGCGCGCACGGTGCGCGATTATCTCCTGGCTGACAAGAATGCCGACGCCGCCTTGTTGGCATGCGTCACCAACGACGGCTGGATGGAACCACCTGGAACCTACCGCGGGCTATTGGATGCACTCCAGAGGGTCCTAGGCGCCGCGGGGATGCCGGTGCGGGACGCCTGGTATGTCGGCGACTCCTTCTGGCGTGATGCTTTCTGCACCGATCCGTCCTGCTGCCCCTCGCCGGGCCGGTCTGTTCAGGCGATCCGGGACAGCATGCTTAATGCCGAGATGGTCTTCCGCGGCAGCAGCGTTGGGCCCGCGCCGGAGTACGGGGCGCATCCTCCATCCCTGCTTTCCGGCGAGGACCGGGCAGCCGTCCTTGCCTCTGAGGCCACGTGGGCGGCACAGCTGGACCGGCGACGGGGGAGCAGGGAACAGTTCGGCCAGCTGATGGTCCAGTGGGAGGCCCTGCTGGCCAACCAGCCTGGGCCTCTGCCCGTCAATGACGTTGCCTTCCTACGCGCGTCGCTCCGGGTCCCCGCCTGGCGTGACGCCGTCCTGGTGATGGCCGCCGCCGGTCAGGCGGCTGCCCTGGCGGGTGCCGAGATGTTCGGCATCTTCGATGTCGGCTGCATTCTGGCTCCGGTGGGGCCCATGCTCCCGGGGCCCTTACCATCCGGACTTCCAGCGTCGGGAGCCGGACTGACAGGACGGGAGCCTGCCGGAACGCGTGCTACCGGACCCGGTACTCGCAGCATGCCTGCCATTCCAGGATATGGTGAAGTCCTGTTGGGTCTGGACCCGGTGGTTCCTGCCTGGCACACCCTTAACAGCCTGGACAAAGTGCTGGAACAGCTGTCGGCGTGCGGCGGGCAGGCCGGTGCAGCCGCGCTGACCGGGCGTGGGTGGATCGCGTGGTGCAGGGGTAGGGGCTCCTACGCTGCTGCGTACCTCGGCCGCGCCCTTGACGAGGAGCCAGGCTACCGGCTCGCCGAACTCATGCTTGAGCTGGTCCGGCGCGGCAGCCTCTGCGGCTGGGCTGCACGGAAAGAGGCCGCCTGGCGGAAATTCGAACCGGATGCAGCCTGACCGAATTCCGCCTGACCGGTTTGGATGGGGGCAGCGTTGAGGTCGGGTTTGGGAAAACCGTGAGACAATGGTTGCCGAGACCCGGTTGGGTCCGTGAATCAAGTGCATGTGATGAAGCCCCGTTGGGAACATTACAGCCGCCCCGGCAGTTCTACTTGTAGACTCTGCCGGCCGTGGTTGCACCTGATATTCATCACGGACTTGACAGGGTCATAGTGGTGTTGCCCGTATGGTGATTCCACAGACCGCCGCTAGAAAGGTTTTCTGTGACCCCGTCTTCCGCGAAGAAGGAACCCGCCGCCCAGGACGATTTGTCCCCTGAGGCGAAGCAGGCTGCAACGAACGCCAAGCGAGCAGCGACGCGGGCAGCCAACAAAGCCATCAAGGATGCCTCCGGTGACACCGGTTTGGACGGCAAGCCTGAGCCCAAGAAGCGCGGGCCCAAGCCCGGCGCCAAAGCCGCTGCCGAAGCAGCCGGAAAATCAGCCCGCGGCGCATCGGACGATGATGAGGACGTTGAGGAAGACCTCGACGACATCAACATCGCCGACGACAGCGAGATTAACGCCGCCAAGGCCGCATCAGCAGCCACGGGCAAGGGTTTTGTCTACTCGGATGCCGATGATGACGATGCCCCTGTCCAGCAGGTGATGTCGGCTGGCGCCACGGCTGACCCCGTCAAGGACTACCTCAAGCAGATCGGTAAGGTTGCGCTGCTCAATGCCGAGCAGGAAGTTGACCTCGCCCTCCGGATCGAAGCCGGACTCTTCGCCGAAGAGAAAATCAACGCCGACGACGGCTCGATGGACCCCAAGTTCAAGCGTGAACTTGAGTTCGTCATCCACGACGGCAAGCGCGCCAAGAACCACCTGCTCGAAGCCAACCTCCGCCTCGTGGTCTCGCTGGCCAAGCGCTACACCGGCCGCGGCATGCTGTTCCTGGACCTTATCCAGGAAGGCAACCTGGGCCTCATCCGCGCTGTTGAGAAGTTCGACTACACCAAGGGCTTCAAGTTCTCCACGTACGCCACGTGGTGGATCCGCCAGGCCATTACCCGGGCCATGGCAGACCAGGCCCGTACCATCCGCATCCCGGTGCACATGGTTGAAGTCATCAACAAGCTGGCCCGCGTGCAGCGCCAGATGCTCCAGGACCTGGGCCGCGAACCCACACCCGAAGAGCTGGCCCTCGAACTGGACATGACTCCCGAGAAGGTCGTCGAGGTCCAGAAGTACGGCCGCGAACCGATCTCCCTGCACACCCCGCTGGGTGAAGACGGTGACTCCGAGTTCGGTGACCTCATCGAGGATTCCGAGGCCGTGGTTCCCGCCGACGCGGTGAGCTTCACGCTCCTGCAGGAACAGCTGCACTCCGTCCTGGACACTCTGTCCGAGCGCGAAGCCGGCGTGGTGGCCATGCGTTTCGGCCTGACCGACGGCCAGCCGAAGACTTTAGACGAAATTGGCAAGGTCTACGGTGTCACGCGTGAGCGGATCCGCCAGATCGAGTCCAAGACCATGTCCAAGCTCCGCCACCCGTCACGGTCGCAGGTCCTGCGAGACTACCTGGACTAGATCAGGACTCAGGCAGTGCGGGTCCCCTTCGGCCCATCATCTTCGGATGGATGGGCCGAAGGGGACCCGCTTTTCCTGTCTGCGGCTTCATGGCAAGTTCACGACAGAAGAGGACCCCTCCGGCTGGAGGGGTCCTCTTCGAGGTGTATCAGGTTGTGGTGCGCCTGGTCAGTCGACGGACACGGGAGCCTTCTCGTGAAGCCTGCCCGTCTCGTCGTGCCAGTCGGAGCTCAACGGCCTCAGCGTAGCCTCGATTGCACGGGCGTGGTGGCCGCAGAACAGCAGCTCACCGCCGGAGGACTCGAGTACAACGCGGACATATGCCTGAGCCCCGCAACGATCGCACCGGTCCAGTGCGTTGAGTGTGCGGTCTGCCACTGCTGTTGTCATGTCGGCCTCCTTAGTAGATCTGTATGTCCATATAACCAGTATTCGTACCAATCCCATCGCAAGGACGGGTCAAGTTCGCTGTCCGCGTAGCCACAAGAATTGATCAAGCCGCCGGTTTCGGTCACGGAAAGATAACGAGTGGCCTTGCCCACAGCCCGTGGGAAGTGTGGCAGCCCGCTGTCTGCTGCCGCGCCGACTAGGCTTGATGGAGCGCCCGCAGCGCCAGCTGTTCCGTCACTGAAGGAGTTCACAACCCGTGGCACCAAGTTCTGATTACACCGCCCGGCACCTTTCTGTCCTGGAGGGCCTCGAGGCCGTCCGCAAGCGCCCCGGCATGTACATCGGTTCCACCGATTCGCGCGGGCTGATGCACTGCCTGTGGGAGATCATCGACAACTCGGTGGACGAAGCGCTTGCCGGATTTGGACACGACATCAAGATCATCCTGCACGCGGACAACTCGGTGGAAATCCACGACGACGGCCGCGGCATCCCTGTGGACACGGAACCCAAGACGGGGCTCACCGGCGTCGAGGTGGTCTTCACCAAGCTCCATGCGGGCGGCAAGTTCGGCGGCGGGTCCTACACGGCCTCCGGCGGCCTGCACGGCGTGGGCGCCTCCGTGGTGAACGCCCTGTCTGCGCGCCTGGACGTTGAAGTGGACCGCGGCAGCAAGACCTACAAAATGTCGTTCCGGCGCGGCGAGCCTGGGCGCTTCAAGGACCAGGGATCCAAGCTGGACCCGTCGGCGGTGTTTGCGCCGTTTGTGGACGGCTCGGTGCTCGATGTGGTGGGCAAGGCGAAGCGTGGTGTGACCGGGACCCGGATCCGCTACTGGGCGGACCGCCAGATTTTCACGCCGGACGCCAAGTTCTCCTACGACGAACTGGCCGCACGGGCGCGCCAGACGTCCTTCCTGGTACCGGGACTCAAGCTCACCGTCCGCGATGAGCGCAGGCTGCCCGGTACCCCCGGTGAAGCAGCCGGCCACGAAGAGGTGTTCCACCACGACGGCGGCCTGTCCGAGTTCGTCGAGTTCCTCGCCGCCGATCCCGGAGTGACCGACGTCTGGCGGCTGCACGGCTCAGGCAAATTCAAGGAAACCGTGCCGGTACTCGACGAACGGGGCCATAGCCAGCTCGCCGAGGTTGAACGTGACTGCGAAGTGGACGTGGCTCTCCGGTGGGGCATCGGCTATGACAGCACCGTCCGCAGCTTCGTCAACATCATCGCCACGCCCAAAGGCGGAACCCACCAGTCGGGCTTCGAGCAGGCGCTGGTCAAGACGTTCAGGAAAGCAGTGGAGGCCAACGCCCGCAAGCTGAAGGCCGGCAACGACAAGATCGAGAAGGATGACATCTTCGCCGGCCTGACAGCTGTCCTGACGGTCCGGCTGGCCGAACCGCAGTTCGAAGGCCAGACGAAGGAAATCCTAGGCACCTCCGCCGTCCGCGCCATCGTGTCGAAAGTGGTGGAGCAGGAGATCACCGCAAAGCTGAATTCGGCCAACCGGAACGACAAAGCCCACTCAGCGCTGCTCCTGGAAAAGATCGTCAGCGAGATGAAGTCCAGGATTTCCGCGCGGGTGCACAAAGAAACCCAGCGGCGCAAGAATGCCCTGGAAACCTCGTCCATGCCCACCAAGCTTGCCGACTGCCGGACGGACGACGTCGACCGTTCCGAACTCTTCATCGTGGAAGGCGACTCCGCACTGGGAACCGCCAAGCTGGCGCGGTCCTCGGACTTCCAGGCGCTGCTGCCCATTCGCGGCAAGATCCTGAACGTGCAGAAGGCGTCCGTGGGGGACATGCTGTCCAACACGGAGTGCGCTGCGCTGATCCAGGTGGTGGGTGCGGGATCCGGACGCAGCTTCGACATCAACGCGGCCCGGTACGGCAAGGTCATTCTCATGACCGACGCCGACGTCGACGGCGCCCACATCCGGACCCTGCTGCTGACACTCTTCTTCCGGTACATGCGCCCCATGATCGACGCCGGACGGGTCTATGCTGCCGTGCCGCCGCTGCACCGGGTGGAGGTCATCAACGCCGGGCAGAAAGCCAACGAGATGATCTACACCTACTCGGAGGCGGAACTCCATGTGCTCCTGGCCCGGCTGGCCAAGGAAGGCAAGCGCTACAAGGAACCGATCCAGCGGTACAAGGGCCTGGGCGAGATGGACGCCGGACAACTTGCCGAGACCACCATGGACCCGCGGCACCGGACGCTCCGCAAGGTGGGGATCGAGAATGCCAAGCATGCCGAAGACACGTTCGACCTGCTGATGGGATCCGATGTTGCCCCGCGCAAGGACTTCATCATCGCCGGCGCCTCCAGCCTGGACCGGGAGCGGATCGACGCCTGATGTCCTGTGATGGCGAGGCCGGCGTCGGCACAGCCCATGCCGGGGTTTAGTCCGGACGGCGGTTCCATCCGCGGCGTCGGTTCAGCCCAGCAGGCCCGGCACGATCAGCAGGGCGGTGGGCACGGCCAGGAGCAAGGCGGAGCCGGCAAGCACCAGCCCGCGGGCGGCGGCAGGCAACTGCGGCTCAGGGGACAGCAGCCGGCTGACCCGGGAGATAGTGGTCCGGGCAGAACCAGAGACGGCGCCTGTGGGCGCCTCAAGTCCGTCCAGGGCAAGGCCGGGGTGCGCGGACGGTATGGCGGCGGCCGCCATGCTTCCCGCCATCCCCGCCCCCATCCCTGCCGTCATACCTCCGGTAGGTCCGCTGGCCACAATGGCGATCGCCTTGATGAGTGTGGCTTTGCCTTCCGACTTCAACGCGACGTCGTCAGCCAGCATTTCGATGAGCGAGTTCACCGCCTCCTGAGCGAGGCGGGTGGTGGGCAACCAGGGGAGTGCCTGGCGCCACGCGGCAAACGCCCAGAGCAGAAGATGGTGGCGCTGGTTGAGGTGGGCATTCTCGTGGCTCAGGACGGCCCGCAACTCAGCCGGCTCCAGCGCGGCCATCAGGCCGTCCGAGAGCACCGTCACGGAGCGGGCCCCGCCGGGCAGGCAATAGGCGACGGGTGAATCGTGGCTGATGACCACCGTGCGGGCCGCGTCGACGGACGGGGCGGCCAACAGGGCCAGGAGTTCCCGGTGCCGACGCCGCTGCCGTTCGATCTTGTAGTAGGTCAGCAAGAGGGTGAAGACCAGGTGGGCGGTGAGCAGCGCCGCGGCGGACAGGGCGAACAGATGCCAGAAGCCCAAGGCCGTGGTGGGCGCGTTGAACAGAACCATATCCGCCAGCCCGCGAAGCCCGGAGATGAGGTTGTCTCCGATCGGTTCAAGCCCGTAGACCAGCATGGCGCCGATCATGGACAGCCCGCCCGCAAGTGCTATTGCCTGCCACAGCAGCATGGCCGTGAACGGTGACCGGGCAGGCCACGAGGCACGGGAAAGCAGGATAGGCACTGGCCACGCCAGGACTATCGCGAGGACCGCCAGCAGGTACGAGGTCCAGAACATGGTCCGCTAGATGTGGCCAAGCAGCTTGCGCAGCGTTTCCGCTTCACTGTCCGTAACGGAGCCAATGAACCGTGCCAGCACGGCTTCACGGTCAGGCGCTGAGCCCAGCACTTCGTGCATCAGCTCGGCCGTGTGGTCTTCCCTGCTGGAAACGGCCTGGTAGCGGTGCGGCCGCATACCGCGTTCACGCTCCACAAGGCCCTTCTTCTCAAGCCGTGAGAGGACGGTCAGGACCGTGGTGACGGCAAGCTCCTTGCCCTCATGCCCGGCAGCATCCCCTTTTGCCTCGGTGGTTGTTGCCAGTCTGTCGCGCAGGGTATTCGCGGTGGCTGCTTCGTGGCCCGCCCAGAGCAGATCCATCACTGCCCGTTCCAGTTCGCCAAGACTTGCCATTGCAATACTTCCTTCGATTTCCCCGCACCGGGCCGTTGACGGCCGCGGTGACTGCACTATGCGCTACAGATACAAAAACAAATTTACCTGTTTTTCGCCTGAGTTTCTACGTACGGTAGAACACTCGGCGCGCCGCGGCCTTGTGGGAGCCACTTCCAGGTGGAACTGTTGGTTTACAGTGCCCGCCGCATTGTTCTACACTCTGTAGAAGTCAAAGTTCTACGTCACGTAGAAAAATTGCACCGCCAACCCGAGGGACTGCTGTGGAAGCTCTGGAAATCGCACGCTGGCAATTCGGCATCACCACCGTCTACCACTTCATGATGGTGCCGCTCACCATCGGACTGGGCCTGGTGGTGGCCGTGATGCAGACGTTCTGGCACCGCACCGGCAAGGTGGAATACCTCCGGATGACCAAGTTCTGGGGCAAGCTCTTCCTGATCAACTTCATCATGGGCGTGGCCACCGGCATTGTGCAGGAGTTCCAGTTCGGCATGGCCTGGAGCGAGTACAGCCGCTTCGTTGGAGACGTGTTCGGGGCGCCGCTGGCCCTGGAGTCGCTGCTGGCCTTCTTCGTTGAGTCCACGTTCCTGGGCCTGTGGATCTTCGGCTGGAAGCAGCTGAAGCCTGGCATCCACCTGGCCTGCCTCTGGGTGGCCGTGGTGGGATCGGTGTTCTCCGCCTACTTCATCATCGTGGCCAACAGCTGGATGCAGCATCCGGTGGGCGCGGAGATCATTGACGGCCGGCCGGTCATGACCGACGCCTGGGCCGTGTTCACCAACAACACGGCCCTGGTGGCCTTTCCGCACACGCTGATGGGAGCGCTGGCCGTTGCCGGCGGTTTCCTCCTGGGCATCGCCTGGTACCATCTCTGGCGCAGGCGCACGGACGGCATCGACACCATCGGCGCCGACGGGAAGGTGATTCCCGGCGAAGCCGCCATCCCCGGCCGGGACCGGACCGATTACAAAGTGTGGATCCGCTCGTTGCGGATCGGCGCCGTCGTCGCCATGATCTCGTTCGCCGGTACCGCCCTGACCGGCGACCTGCAGGGCAAACTCATGTTTGAGCAGCAGCCTATGAAGATGGCCGCGGCTGAGGCCGCGTGCCACGACGGCACCGGTTTCTCCGTGCTCAGCGTCGGGAACCTTGGCTCCAGGAACTGCGATGAGATTGTGGCCCTGATCGAAGTTCCGGGCATCCTCTCCTTCCTGGCCAATGGCGACTTCACCACCGAGGTCAGGGGCGTCAACGGACTCCTGGACCAGTACAAGGCCGACTACGGAACCCACCTGCCGGACAACCCGATCTACGGCGAGCGGGCCGGCCAGGAGATCGAGTACGTCCCGGTTATGGAAGTCACCTACTGGGGCTTCCGGATGATGATCGGCTTCGGCGGCCTTGCGGCACTGGCGGCGCTCATTGCGCTCTGGGTTACCCGGAATGGCACGGTGCCCGCGTCCCGTTGGCTGATGCGCCTGGCGGTGTTCGGCATCCTGGCCCCGTTCGGCGCCAACGCGGCCGGCTGGATTTTCACCGAGATGGGCCGACAGCCGTTTGTGGTGGCCCCCAACCCGGACCTGAACGGCATCGACCAGGTGTTTATGTTCACCGCGGCCGCAGTCTCACCGGGAGTGTCGGCCGGTGAGCTGCTGACGTCACTGATCGTCCTGACCGCCGTCTACGCTGCGCTGCTGGTGGTTGAGGTCAAGCTCCTGGTCAAGTTCATCCGGGGCGGTGTGGTGTCCGCGATGCCGGAACTGGCCCACACGCCGGCCGACAAAAACGGGGACGCCAGCAAGGGCCCCGGCACTGGCAAGCCCGCCGACGACGTCCTGGCATTCGCCTACTAAGAAGAGCAGAGGATACTCGAGCATGGAACTGCTGCCCACCATCTGGTTCATCGTCATCGCGGTGCTTTGGACCGGCTACCTCTTCCTTGAAGGCTTTGACCTCGGCGTGGGAATGCTGATGAAGCTTTTCGCGCGGAACAACACCGAGCGCCGGGTGCTGCTGAACACCGTCGGCCCGGTCTGGGACGGCAACGAGGTCTGGCTGATCACGGCCGGAGCCGCAACGTTTGCGGCGTTCCCGCTCTGGTACGCCTCGCTGTTTTCCGCCCTCTACCTCCCGCTCCTGGTGGTGCTGGTTGCCCTCATCTTCCGTGCCGTGGCGTTCGAATACCGCGGCAAGGGTGACACGGACATATGGCGGTCGCGCTGGGACTGGGCCATAGCCCTCGGCTCTTTCTTCGCCGCCTTCGGCGTCGGCGCTGCCCTGGCCTTGACCACCACCGGCCTGCCGCTGAACGCGAACGGTGACCGCGAAGGCGGTGCGTTCGCGTGGTTCAGCGGTTACGCCGTACTGGGCGGGCTGGCCGTGGTGGGGTTCTCCCTGCTGCACGCGCTGGCGTTCCTCGCATTGAAGACCGACGGCGACGTGCGCCACCGCGCGCGCCGCTGGTTCGTCCGGCTGCTTCCGGTCCTGCTGCTGCCTTTGGCAGGCTGGGCACTCTTCATCCAGTTCCTGGAGGGCAAGCCGTGGACCTGGGCGGCCGTGATCGTGGCCGTCATTGCCGCAGCAGCCGCTTGGTTCCTGGCACGGCGGGGATCCGAAGGCAGGGCGTTTATGGCGATGGGGGTCTTCCTCATCCTCGGCAGCGCGTCAATCTTCGGTGCGGTGTTCCCGGTGGTGCTGCCCTCCACCCTGGACCCTGCCTTTGACCTCACTGTTGCCAACGCGTCGTCGTCCGATTACACGCTCGGGCTCATGAGCGTGGTGGCAGCCGTTGGCCTGCCCCTCGTGATCACTTACCAGGCGTGGACCTACTGGGTGTTCCGGCGCCGTGTCAGCGCGTCCCAGATCCCCGCGGCGCACAGCTTCCTGCCGGCCATTGCTGTCCGGGCATTCACCACGAAGGGCTGACCGGCTGTGCGCCCAGACTTTCCGGCCGGACCGGCCACCCGCTCCGCCATCTACTGGCTTGGCCTGCTGGCAGCGCTGAAGGCGCTGTCACTGGTCCTGATGGGGCAGGCCGTGGCTGCCATGCTGGCCGGGCTGGCCACCGGGAACGGGTCGTGGGCCGAGCAGCTGCCCTGGGGCCTGGCGGGCGTTGTCCTAAGGTCCGCCACAGTCTGGGCCCAGGGCATCGCCGCGCGCCGCGCCGCGCTGGGCATCAAGGAGGAACTCCGCTCCGAG
Organism: Pseudarthrobacter raffinosi; assembly: GCF_023913835.1. Lineage (NCBI taxonomy): Bacteria > Bacillati > Actinomycetota > Actinomycetes > Micrococcales > Micrococcaceae > Pseudarthrobacter > Pseudarthrobacter raffinosi. The sequence continues at coordinate 126,571 of NZ_JAMXBG010000007.1, forward strand.
CTGCTGGCCCGGGCCCTGCGGAACGGTGCTCGGAGCACCGGTCCGGCCGATGGCGGGCTGGCCGTCCTGGCTACGCGCGGGCTTGATGCGCTGGACAGCTACTACACGCAGTTCCTCCCCGCCCTCGTGAACTGCGCCGCGATCCCGCTGCTGCTCGGGGCCCGCATCCTGTTCACGGACTGGGTCAGCGCGGTGGTGATTGTCCTGACTGTTCCGCTCGTTCCGCTGTTTATGGTGCTGATTGGCCGCTATACCGAGGACCATGTCCGCGAGGCCCAGGAAACCCTGACCCGGCTTTCCGCACACATGCTGGAACTGGCCAAGGGCCTTCCCGTGCTGGTGGGGCTGGGCCGTGCCACCGCGCAGCGCAAGGCCCTAGAGGAGATCTCGGAGGAATACCGCGCCAGGACCATGGGGACGCTGCGCACCGCATTCCTGTCCGCACTGGCGCTGGAACTGATCGCAACCATTTCCGTAGCAGTGGTTGCCGTATTCATCGGCGTCCGCCTGGTGCACGGCGACATGCCGCTTGAGGCCGGCCTCCTGGCGCTGATTCTTGCGCCGGACTGCTACCTGCCGCTGCGCGAGCTGGGCGCCGCCCACCACGCCAGTGATGACGGCCGGGCGGCCCTGGCCGAGACCAGGAAGGTCACTGAAGCACCCGAGCCGCAACCGCTGCCCGCACAGGGACGCGAGGCTGCCGCGTCCGACGGCGGCAGCCGGTGTTCCGTGCCCGGGTCCGGGGGAGTGACGGTCACCGACCTCAGTGTCACGTACTCCGGACGGTCCGCCCCCGCCGTCGGGCCGTTAACGTTTACTGCCCCGCACGGGCTGATCACCGCCCTGGACGGTCCCAGCGGCGCCGGCAAAAGCACCGTCCTTGGCGTGCTGGCCGGGACCATCGGCGACGGCGGCGGAACCACAGTTTCCGGCCGCCTCTCCGGCCTGGCACGCGACGCGGTCGCCTGGGTCCCGCAGCATCCGGTCATGGTGGCGGACTCCGTGCTCGAGGAGGTCATGCTGTACCTCGGTGGCGGAAGGGGCTCAGATACTCCGGCAGCAGCCGAGACGGCCACGGATTGTCTGGCCGCTGCGGCTGCCGGCCACCTCACCGGCCACCATCCGGCCGAACTGAGCCCGGGCGAGCTGCGGCGCGTTGCGCTGGCCCGCGGCCTGGCCCGCATCAGGTCCGGTGCCACCTTGCTGCTTCTCGACGAGCCCACCGCACACCTTGACGGCGTGTCGGCGGCGCTGGTGCAGGACTCGATCCGTGCGCTCCGGGGCCAGGTCACCATCATCCTGGTGGCCCACGACCAGCAGACCCGCGAGCTGGCTGACCACCTGGTGCCTGTTTCCGCCCACGGCATCACGGCGCCCTCCGACGGAGCTGTGCTGTCAGCAGGGACAGGGCCGTCCGGAACCGTGTGCGACGGAACCGGGGCCATTGTGGAGCAAGAGCATGCCCCGGAAATTTCCGGGCGTCATCCGGCGAGGACGCAGACGCCCGCGGCCGGGGATTCCCGGCCAGGCTGGACTGTCCGTCTGCTGGCCGGCCTGCTGGCACCGGTGGCTGGCCGGTTCACCGGCGCCGCCGTGGTGGGGACTTTTGCCGCCCTTTTCGCTGTTGCCCTGTCTGGCCTTTCCGGCTGGCTTATCATCAGGGCCAGCGAACAGCCGCCCATCCTGTACCTGCTCGCTGCCATCGTCGGGGTGCGATTCTTTGGGATCGGGCGCGCCGTCCTGCGCTACTGGGAACGGCTCCTGCTGCACGATGCCGTGTTCGGCGCCCTCACCCGCCTGCGCGGCCGGCTCTGGGAATCACTGAGCCGCAAGGCACTCTCACTGCGGCGGCTCCTACAGGGCGGCAACGTCCTGGGTACGGTGATTGACGACGTCGACACCGTCCGGGACCTGCTGCCGCGGGTTGTGCTGGCGCCCGCAACGGCGCTGGCCGTGGCCGGTTCAACGCTGGTGGCAACCGCCCTCGTGGCGCCTGCCGCGCTGCCGGCCGTTGCCTTGGCAGCAGCTTTCAGCCTGTTCGTGGCGCCGGCCGCCGCCCTGTGGGGGGACCGCCGCTCGGCCACAGCGGAACAGAGCCTGCGGGCAGGCGTCCTGCGGCGCACGTCCGCCGCGCTGGATGCCCGGGCGGAGCTGCACGCGAACGGCATCGCTGCAACAGTCCTGGACGCGCTGCGCGCCGAGGACCGCCTGGCCACCCGGGCATCGCAGCGTTCCGCCTGGGCCGAAGGCCTCGGCCAGGCCATCACCGTCGCCGCCTGCGGCACCGCCGCCTTGGGTGCTGCCGTTCTGACCGCACCCCAGGTGCTGGCAGGAACCATGGAGCCCGCCACCGCCGCGGTTGCTGTCCTGCTGCAGCTTGCACTCGTGGAACCGTACGCGGCGATGACGACGGCGGTGCGCCAGTACCCGGCGCTACGCAGCGTTATGCGCCGGGTCGGTGAGTCAGGGGTGCTGGATGGCGGTGCCACGGAAACCGGGGCCGGCGACGGCCTGCATGCTGTCCCCGCCCGTTCCGGTGCCGCCCCGGGGGTTGAACTGGAAGGCGTCGGGGCGGCCTGGCCCGGCGGGAAACCCGTGTTCTCCGGGGTCTCCGCAACGGCCGGACCCGGCACGTGGCTGGCGGTCACCGGACCGTCCGGCGCGGGGAAATCCACGCTGCTCGCCGTCCTGCTGGGATTCCTGCCGGCCGCCACGGGCCGGGCCGCGGTGACCGGCACGGTGGCCTGGTGCCCGCAGGAGGCACACCTGTTCGATTCGACGCTGCGGGGCAACCTGATGCTGGGCGTCCATGCCCCGCCTACCACCGATGCGCCGCCTACCACTGGTGCGCCTGCCGCCGGTGAAGCCGAGCTGGAAGCGGCGTTGGCCGCCGTCGGCCTCAGCGCCCTGGTGTCGCGGCTGCCGGCCGGGCTGGACACCCGGATCGGGCCGGGTGGTTCCTTCCTCAGCGGCGGCGAGCGGCAACGGCTGGCCGTGGCGCGGACCCTGCTGACGGGGGCCGAGGTTATCCTGCTCGACGAGCCCACGGCTCATCTGGACGCACAGTCGGGACGGGAAATGCTGGCAGACCTCCGCGCCGGCCTGAAAGACCGGACAGTGGTCATGGTCACCCACAATCCGGCCGACATCCAGCCGGATGACGCCCGGCTGGAGCTCTCGGCGGTGTCCCGGACGGGCACGGCTGCTTCGCTGGTGGGTTGAGTCCCCTCAGCCGTCCACATCGTGGAGGTGATGGACGACGTCGTGCAGGAAGTACTGGGCCAGCGTCAGGACCGTGAATTCGGAACCGTTGCTGCGCAGGCCCCGCCGTCCCCACTCTGACTCCCGGACGCCGGCGAAGGACTCGGCAATCTGCTTGCCCTCGGCCGTCAGTTCGGCGCTGACCACGGCGGGATCGGCATTGGCGTAATCCTTGTCGACTGCCGTTTGGTCCTGGTCCCAGTTCTCAAACCGGGCGCCGTCGGCGTCGAGCATAAGGTTCAGCCGCTGGTCGAACAGCGTGAAGACGTCGCGGACGTGGCAGGCATATTCCAGCGCCGACCACGTGCTGTCATCCGGGCGTTCTGCAACGTCAGGCCGGCGGAGGACGGCCCGCCAGCGCGGGAGCATGTTTTCCACGCTGCCCGGCACCGTGGCCGGTGTGGCGGTGGAAGCGTCGAAGGAGCACTCGGTGCACGGCCGGGAGAGGACCCAGGTCCAGTCCTTTTCATCAGGAATGATAGGCATGGCAGCAGTCTAGGACGGATCGCTCCAGGCCATGGCCGGACCCACCGCGTCCACTGCCTGGGACAGCGGAATCCCCGAACCGTCGCGCCGGCCGTGCTCCTGCGGCAGCGACCTGGCAATACCGGCGAGCGATGAGGCCTTCGCGGGTCCGTGCCCGGCCCACGCCAGCAGCAGCGTGTCTTCGCCCTTGAGGAACCTATGGGCGCGAACGCCGGCTGTTGCACGGCCCTTGGCAGGGTATTCGGCGAAGGCCGTCACTTTCGCCGCACCCGGGGCGGTGCCCGGCAGGGCGCCGCTCGTGCCGGCAATGGTGACCACCACGGCGTCGTCGTCGGCGGCGGTGACCGCCCCGAAGAACAACACCTGGTCCCCGGCGCCGAGCTTGATACCCACCATGCCGCCGGCCGTTCTGCCCTGGGCCCGGACGTTGGCGGCGCTGAAACGGAGCAATTGAGCCTCACGGGTCAGGAACACCAGCTCGGTCTCCTCAGACCCGGCCGACGCCACACCCACCACCTCGTCCTTGTCCTTGAGCGCAATGACTTCCCAGTCCTCGCGGTTCAGGGGGTAATCGGGCTGGACCCGCTTGACCACACCCTGGGCGGTGCCGATGGCCAGGACTTCATCCAGCGGGGCGAACGCCACCAGCGCTTCACCCTTCAGCAGCGTGATGAAGTCCTTGGCCGGAACACCGCCGGCGAGGTTGGGCAGGCCGGACATCGGCGGCAGCACCGGCATGTCCATGACCTGAAGCCGCAGCATCCGGCCCTGTGAGGTGACCGCCGCTATTTCCCCGCGGGCCGAGGTCTTGACCACTGAACGGAAAACGTCGTGCTTGGCCCGCGGCCCGGACTCGGCGAGGGGCTCCTGGTTGGACGTGCGCGCGATCTGGCCCGACGCCGTCAGGATGGCCCAGCAGGGATCGTCCGAGATCTCCAGGGCGAGCGGCGCGGCCTGGCCCTTGCCGTTGGGGGCGGCCGCCAGGGCTGCCGCCACGGTGGGGGAGACGGCCTCGGATTCGAGCAGAACCGTCCGCCGCGGAGTGCCGTATTTTTCGGCGATTTCGCCGAGTTCGGAGGACACAAGTCCGCGCAACCGCTCCTCGGAGCCGAGGATGGCTTCCAGTTCCACGATCTCGCGGCGCAGCTCCTCCTGCTCCTTTTCAAGCTCGATCCGGGAGTACTTGGTCAGCTGCCGCAGCCGCAGTTCCAGGATGTAGTTGGCCTGGATCTCGGAAAGATCGTAGATGGACATCAGCCGGACCCTGGCCGCCGCCACCTCATCCGAGGAGCGGATGATCTGGATGACCTCATCGATGTCCACGATGGCGATCAGGAGGCCCTCCACCAGGTGCAGGCGGTCCTTCTTCTTACCCAGCCGGAACGACGTCCGCCGGCGCACCACATCGATCCGGTGCTCCACGTACACGGAGAGCAGCTTTACCAGGCCGAGGGTCTGCGGCTGGCCGTCCACCAGCGTCACGTTGTTGATGCCGAAGGAATCCTCCATCGGCGAGTAGCGGTAGAGCTGCTGGAGCACGGCGTTCGGGTTGAACCCGTTTTTCAGCTCGATGACCAGGCGCAGGCCATGCTGGCGGTCCGTCAGATCGACGATGTCACTGATCCCGGTCAGTTTCTTGCCATTGACGGCGTCCTTGATCTTCTCGATCACCTTTTCGGGGCCCACCATGTAGGGAAGCTCGGTGACCACCAGGCCGGTGCGCCGGGCCGAGAGCTGCTCGATCTCCACCTTCGCCCGGGTCTTGAAGGAACCGCGTCCGGTGGCGTAGGCGTCCCGGATGCCGTCCAGGCCCACGATCCGGCCGCCTGTTGGCAGGTCCGGCCCCGGTACAAAGCGCATGAGGTCATCGAGGGTCGCGTCCGGGTGGGCGATCAGGTGCCGCGCGGCGGAGATGACCTCCACCAGGTTATGCGGGGCCATGTTGGTGGCCATCCCGACGGCGATGCCCGTGGCGCCGTTGACCAGCAGGTTGGGGAACGCGGCCGGGAGGACATCCGGCTGGGTCAGCTGGTTGTCGTAGTTGGGGACAAAGTCCACCACGTCTTCGTCGAGGTGGTCGGTCAGCGTCAGGGCTGCTGCCGCGAGCCGGGCCTCCGTGTACCGGGGGGCCGCGGGACCGTCGTCGAGGGAGCCGAAGTTGCCGTGGCCGTCAATCAGCGGCAGGCGCAGCGAGAAGTCCTGGGCCATCCGCACCATGGCGTCATAGATGGCGGTATCGCCGTGGGGGTGGAGCTTGCCCATGACCTCGCCCACCACACGGGCGCTCTTGACGTGGCCGCGGTCCGGACGCAGGCCCATCTCACTCATCATGTACAGGATCCGGCGCTGGACCGGCTTGAGCCCGTCCCGGGCATCAGGCAGAGCCCTGGAGTAGATCACCGAATACGCATACTCCAGGAAGGAGCCTTCCATCTCGGACGTGACATCGATGTCCACGATGTTCTCGACGAAATCCTGGGGTGCGTCCCCGGCAGGGGCTGGGCTTTGGCGGCGGGCCATGGGGCTGGTGGATCCTTCTGGGTTACTGGTGGTGCTGTGGTCTGGGCGCAGGTCTGGAGGAAGTTCTCCGGGCACACGGCCTGCGCCGTCAGTTTGTGGTTAGGCTAAGCCTATGGTGGATCAGCCCGGGGACGGCGAATATCCGGAACATTGGGAAGCCGATGTCGTGCTCCGTGACGGTGGCACCGCCCATCTGAGGCCCATCCACCCCAGCGATGCGGACGCGGTCCAGGCTTTCCATGCCGGGCAGTCGCAGAACTCAATCTACATGCGCTTCTTCGCGTTCAAGGCCCGGCTGTCCAGCAAGGAGCTCAAGCGCTTCACCGAAGTGGACTACAGGGACCGGGTTGCCCTGGTGATCACCTTTGGCGGCGAAATCCTGGGGATCGGCCGCTACGACAGGCTGGATGATCCCCTCGAAGCCGAGGTCGCGTTCAACATTGCCGACGCCCACCAGGGCCGGGGCATCGGCTCAATCCTGCTCGAACACCTTGCCGCGGCCGCCCACGAAATCGGGATCCGCCGCTTCAGCGCCGAAGTGCTGCCGGAAAACCGCAAAATGCTAATGGTGTTCGCCGACGCCGGCTACGACGTCAAACGCCATTTCGACGACGGCGTCGTCAGCCTGGAGTTCAACATCGACCCCACCGAAAAGTCCCGGGTGGTGATGGAATCACGCGAGCACCGCGCCGAGGCGAGAAGCGTCCGGGACCTGCTGGCGCCGTCGTCCATTGCCGTCATCGGGGCCAGCCGCAAATGGGGGACCGTGGGGTACCAGCTGCTCGAACACATCATCGAAGGCGGCTTCTCCGGGCAGGTCTACGCCATCAACCCGGAGGCGTTGGAGCTCGCCGGAATGATGTCCTTCGGCAGGATTTCCGAGGTCCCGGAACCTGTGGGGCTCGCTGTGATAGCCGTTCCGTATGAGGAAGTGGCCACCGTGGTTGACCAGTGCGCTGCGGCCGGGGTCAAGGGGCTGGTGATCGCCTCCGCGGGCTTCGCGGACGACGGCGAACGCGGCCTCGCCCGCCAGCGCAACCTGGTCCGGAAGGCCAGGGCCAACGGCATGAGGGTGATCGGGCCCGCTTCCCTGGGGATCGTGAACACCCATCCCGACGTGAGACTGAACGCCTCCATGGCGCCCTCACTGCCGCGTCGCGGGGGCCTGGGCCTGTTCAGCCAGTCGGCGGCGATCGGTGTTTCCCTCTATGCGGCGTCACACCGCCGCAGGCTGGGGCTTTCGACGTTCCTGTCGGCGGGCAACCGCGCGGACGTCTCCGGCAACGACATGATGCAGTTCTGGGAGGACGACGCCGACACCACCGCGGTGGGCCTTTACCTGGAGTCGATCGGGAACCCCCGCAAATTTTCCCGGATCGTCCGGCGGCTCGCCCGCACCAAGCCCGTGGTGGTGGCCAAGTCTGAAACCATGGGCCTGCGGCTGCCGCCTGGCCACGCCGTCCGGACCACCCAGGCACCCGCCGGTGCGCTGGACGCCATGATGCGCCAGTCCGGCGTCATCCGGGTCGAGACCATCGAACAGCTGATGGACATCACGCAGATAGTGTCCGGCCAGCCGCTCCCGGCGGGGCCAGGGCTGGCCATTTTCAGCAACTCCCTTGCGCTGGGCAACGTGGTGGCGGACAGCGCCGAGGCGCACGGCCTGACCGTGGATGGCATCATCACCGACGTGGATCTCGACGCCGGGATGTCCCTGGCGCTGCCGGCCCTCCGCCGCAGCCTCCAGGACGCTCTCGCGTCCGACGCCGTTCACGCCGTGGTGGCCGCCCTGCTGCCGGTGCGGGGCCTGACTGTGGACCATATCGCTGAGGTCCTGGCCGAATGCTCGGCCGCCGCCGGAAAACCGGTAGTCGCCGCCTTCACCGGCATCCTTGACCCCTCCATCTACGTGGAGGGCATGGTGGGCAGTGAGGGATGGACAGTGCCGTGCTTCTCCAACGCCGGTGCGGCTGTGGCGGCGCTCGCCGCCGTGGTGCGCTACGCGGAGTGGGTGGCACGGGACCCCGGCCACTTTGTCCAACCCGAAGGCTGCGATCCGGAAAGCGCACGGATCCTGCTGGATCAGCTTCTCCACGATGTCCACGGGGAGCAACTCAAGACCCTGGAGCCGGCGTCCGCGGCCCAGCTGCTGGCGCACTACGGCATTGCGGTGCTGCCGTCCGCAGGTTTCGACTCAGAAGAGGAGGCCGTTGCTGCCGCCGGCAGGCTGGGCTGGCCGGTCGCGCTCAAAACCACCGACCCGGCACTTCGCCACCGCCTCGACCTGGGCGGAGTCCGCCTCGACATCGAGGATCCGGATTCCCTCCGCCGCAACATCGCGCAGATGCGGCGCTCGCTGGCACCTTACGGTTCGCGGGCCCTGGAGGTGCAGTCCATGGCCGCGGTGGGGCAGGCGTGCACGTTCCGGGCCATTGAGGATCCGCTGCTGGGGCCGGTAGTCTCCTTTGGGCTGGCCGGGGACGCGGTCAACCTGCTGGATGACTGGGCGCACCGTGTGCCTCCGCTGTCCGCGGCCGACGTGAAGGACTTCGTCCGTGGGCCCCGCGCGGCCCGCAAACTCTTCGGCTACCAGGGCCTTCCCGCCGTCGATATTGACGCCTTGGAGGAAGTCGCCGGGCGCTTGGCCTGGATGAAGGACAACCATCCGGAAATAGCCCTAGTGGAATTCAACCCTGTCCTCTGCGGAACCCAGGGCGTGTCCATCTTGGCCGCAGATATCCGGATCGGCAACGCAGCCCAGCGCACTGACAGTGCCCGCCGGGCCATGCTGGGCTGACCGCGGTTAGCATGTCCCCGGCCGATCTGTGAAAATGGGGGAATGAGCTCACAGCCTTCCCAGTCGACGCCTTCCACCTCCGGCAGTGACAACCAGGCAACCCGCCCCCACAGCTCACACAGCCACACGCCGCAGGGCCAGAGCCTGGACGGTGCGCTCCAGAAAGCGGGCTTCTACCCACGCCTGGTGGCTGACGTCGTTGACGACGCCCTGGACGGCCGCGAATGCGTGGCCCACCTGGTGCACCTCGAAACCCACTTTGACCGGGCCGAAGTCCGCCGCCACATCACCGTGCTGGTCCTGACCGCAGACATGCTGGTGATCACCCACGTGGACGACCAGCAGCTCGATGACGCCGGCGAACAGATCGTGGCCCAGATCTCCACCGAATCCGTGCCCGTCGCGCAGATCCGCTCCGTGGTCCTGAGCTACATGTACTCCCAGCCGCAGGACTACAAGCCCTCGGATCCGGTCCGGGAAGTCACCCTCGCCATTGCCTGGTCCGGCGGCCAGCGGCTGGACATGGGCCCCGCCAGCTGCGGAGACCCGCAATGCGAGGCAGACCACGGCTACAGCGGCACCATTGCCCAGGAGGACATCGTCCTGCGGATCAGCGCCGAAGCCGACGGTCCGCAGGCCGTCCAGGACGCCAAACTCTTTGCCCGCGCCCTGCGGGCCGTGAACACCGGTTCCACGGCTCCCGTGCCGCACGCCGGCCAGACGCTCCAGCCCCGGCCCCGGACGGGTGTGTTCGGAAACCGGCTCAGCCGCGGGCACCAGCAGCGCTGAGATGCCGGACCAAGGGAAAGCAACAGTCTCCTCAGTCTCTTCCGCAGCGGTTTCGCAGGGGGCCGCCCCGCAGCTTAGAATGCCGCCCGCGCCTGCCTTTGGCCGGCGGTCCATCGGGGATGTCCTCACCAGCGCGGCGGCCAGCCTCGGGGTAGAAGGTTTCACGAACTCCCTGGGCCTTCCGCCGGCGTCGCGCGTCTGCGTGGTCCTGGTCGACGGCCTGGGCCGGAACCTGCTCAAACAGAAGTCTGCCCACACGCCCTTCCTGCGCTCCGTGATGCAGTCCGGGCAGGGGGAAGTTCCCGTCTGGCTGGACTCCACGTTCCCCTCAACCACGGCCGCTGCCCTGGCCAGCTTCGGCACGGGACTCCCGCCCGGCCAGCACGGAATGGTGGGCTATGACGTCCTGGACCCGGACCAGGACAAAGTCGTCAACATGCTCGGCAACTGGGATGCCAAGGTGGACCCCACTGAGTGGCAGCCGTTTCCTACCGTCCTCGAACGGGCTGCCGATTCAGTTAGTGTGACCACGGTCAGCCTGCCGCAGTTCGGCAACTCGCCCATGACGCAGGCGGCCCTCCGCGGCGGGAATTTCGTCTCAGCCGTGACGGCCCACGCGCGCACAGAAGCCGCCGCCGAAGCCATGGACACAGCCGGGAAGTCCCTGATGTACTTCTACGTCAACGAACTGGATAAGGCCGGCCACCGGCACGGTTGCCAGTCCGAACAGTGGGAACACCAGCTCGAAGAGCTTGACGCAACCGTCAAACGGCTCCACGCGTCGCTCCCGGCCGGGACCACCGTCCTGCTCACCGCGGACCACGGGATGCTCGACGTCCCGGAACAGCAGCGGATCGACTTCGCCGCGGACGCGTCGCTTGTTGACGGCGTGCGGCATACGGCGGGGGAGCCCCGGATGGTACATCTCTACCTTGAGGATCCGGCAGACGCCGCGGGCCGGGAGCGCTTGCTGGGCGCGTGGCGTGCCCGTTTCGGCGACAGGATCTGGGCCTTTACGCGGGAGGATGCCATCGCCGCCGGGCTGTTCGGGACACTGCGCCCGGCCGTCGGGCCCCGGATTGGCGACATCATGATTGCAGCGCGGGACGCGCTGGCCCTCTACGACACCCGCCGCGGGCGCCCAGCCGCCATGGAGGTGGTGGGCCAGCACGGCTCGCTGACCAAAGCGGAACGCGAAGTACCCCTGCTGTGCTTTAAGGCCGAAGGCAAGCCACGGCGACGCTGAGGCGTCAGTCCCGCTTGGTCCCGAAGACGATCTCGTCCCAGCTGGGAACCGTGGACCGCTTCGGTTTTGCGGGCTGCCGTTCAGGCTGGTCCGCGTCATGGTCGTGGTGCTGGCCCGATCCTGCGTCATCGGTGCCGGCCGCGTAGGCCGCCCTGCGCGGGCTGCCGCCGCCCAGCAGTTCGTCCAGGCCCACGTTCGGCGCGGGACGCCCCGGAGCTGTCTCGCCGGGGGCACCCTGCCCTGCGGGACGAAGCGGGGACGCCACAATGGTGACTTCCCTCGTGTCGGTGCTGACGCCGTCGTGCAGTTTCAGGACGTCATCGTCCTCGGAGTCCCGGTGCGGCGGGATGAGGCTCAGCCTGGACAGCATTGACGGCCGCGCATCACGCTTGCGGGTGAGGGGATCGGCGGGCGGGGCGTCGTCCGGCGCGGTGGACTCGGCAGGTGCTGCCTCGCGCATTTCGGGCTCCCGGTACTTCTGCTCCCTGGAATCCGGTTCCGGGACCACCTCCGAGGGACGTGGATGGGCAGCGGGCACGCCGTGGGTCAGCAACAGCGCCAGGGCGTCGTCCGCGTCTTCGTCGACACCCAGACGCTGGCCGCGGCGTGAACGGAGCATATCCAGGAGACCGTCAGATTCCCTGGCCTGCGGGACGGCCTGCGGGCCGGTCGAATTTCGGGCGGCCGCTGCTTCCGCGTCGGTTTCAAAGTCAAACGGGCGGTCCGTGACGGCAGTGAGACGGCGGGCCGGAACGGGACCGTCCAGCGGTTCCAGCTCACTGAGCTGCTGGGCCCAGCGGTTGGCGTTCTGCAGCGACTTGCGGGCCGGACTGAACGTCCACTGCGCAGGCGGCTCTTCCCCGATGCCGGAGGTGCCGTCCTTTTTGGCTTCAAAACGGGCCACCACGGTCCAATTGCCGTCCTGGCGCCGCCACGAATCCCACTCCACGGTGGAAGGTTCAATCCCGTGGGCTGAGAGCCGGTGGTTGACCATGTCGTGGAGGGAAGCCGGGTGGTCGCCGAAAATGGAGCGGTAGGTGTCATGGCCGGGGGAGGGCGAAGCCACTTCCACCTTCCGTGCCTGTTGCGCTACATACTCCCGCTCGGCAAGGACCGGGCCCTCATACCGCTCGACCTTTGCGAGGGGAAGCCCGGAAAGCTCAGCCACCTCCGCTGCGGTGGCACCGCAGCGGATCCGAGACTGTATGTCCCGCGGGGACATGGCAATGGGCGCAGCCGCGGAAGCCGTCTTCGCCGAAGACCGGCTGGCCGTCCGCAGTGCTTCATCGATCGGCAGCTGGAACATCTCGCCGCCGGCACCGCTCAACAGGAGATGCTCCCCGTCGTCGTGTACGCCTACAAGCCGTAGATCCTGCATACAAATCCTCCACCCTGGCATTACTATCAATCGAAACTCTGCCACTCACCGGCCCCCTTTTGGGTTAGGAGCAAGGGCGCGCCGCGATATTCCGGCACTTTCGGACGCCAGTGCGGTCAGCAGCGGGGGTTTGCGCAGTGCCAGCGGACCGCACCGGCGCGGAAGTCTGGATTTTGCCGCGTGCATGCGGAAGGATGAGCCCACGCCGGGCACAAACCCGGCGATCAGATAACCCGACGGCCGCGGTTGATGTGGACGAAAGCGACCTCGCCGCAGGCTACGAGCTTCCCGGGGTGGACCTGTCCGGCGAGGAGCTGCTGGTTCTGGTGGTGCCTCCACAAGCGGACGAGTTTACGTGTTCCTCGTGCTTCCTGGTCCGGCACCGTTCACAGATTGCGCGGGAAAAGGACGGCCACTTCTATTGCAAGGAGTGCGAGGGCTGATCCGGGGTGCCTATTTCCGCGAAAGCGCGGCAGTGAGTTCCTCGGGCCGCCTGGACGACGTCAGCCAATAGGGGGTCCGGTCGGACGGGTCCGTGATTTCGATCCGCACCACCGGGTCGATCCAGCCACGGATGCACAGGTAGGCGAGGCCGTTGAGCCGGGTCCCGCGCTGGGCCGTGGCGTCCTTGCCGTGGAACGCTGCCGCGTCGCCGACGAAGCGGCGCTCAATGGTGGCGCGTCCTACCGTCAAGGCGTCACTGGTGACAAGGATCGTCGGAGTGGACAGCACGAGCAGGACAGCAATGATCGTGAACAGGACGCCGGCCGCCGTATAGCCCGCAACCATGCTGATCGGGGCGAAAACGAGGATCCCGGCACCGGAGATCCCTGCCGCGATGATCCAGATCCAGACGTTCGGCCACAGCCTCTCCCGGAAAACTGCCGGGGTGCCGGCAGAGGGGGCGTCAGGGACGGGCGCGGTGGAGCTGGATTCGGGCATGCCACCAGCTTTCCACCTTTGGCTGGCTATTTCATCTTGGGTTCATCCGGTCTTGGCCTGCGACGTCCCGTTGAATCTAGGACGGAACTGCGGCTGGGCGTTAGAGTGAGTGACTGTGACTGACGAACTTGCCACTGTTGAAACCGTTCCTGACGATGAGCTGGCCGGCCCTGCACCGGATGCAGCCGCAGCCTACGGGGCCCCGACGCTGCAGGTGCAGCTGAAAATGCTCGACGCCGGGCTGGAGGCACCTTCCTATGCCCACCCCGGCGACGCGGGAGCTGACCTGCGGACCCGGGAAGATGTGGTCCTGGCACCGGGGGAGCGGAAGCTGGTGGCTACCGGTGTTTCCATCGCGCTGCCGGACGGGTTTGTAGCCCTGATCCACCCTCGCTCCGGCCTGGCCACGAAGCATGGGCTGACTATCGTCAATGCGCCCGGCACTGTGGATGCCGGTTATCGCGGGGAAATTTCCGTGACCCTCCTCAACACCGATTCCAGGAACGCCATAGAGCTGCGGCGCGGCGATAGAATTGCACAGATGGTGATCCAGCGGGTGGAATATGCGCAGTTTGTCCCCGTCAACGAATTGAGCGAATCGGTGCGGGGAGCCGGCGGATTCGGATCCACCGGCGGCTTCACCTCGCCAAACGCCTGACACACCCGACGGCGGCAACCAGCGTTGGTTGCCCGCGGCAGCAAGACTTCCGACGGTACCCACCGGGCCCGGCGAGTCACTTTCACAACTAAGGAGACAATCCCCATGGTTTTTGGGCTCGGCAGGAAATCAAAGAAGGAACATCCGGCCGACCCGGACGAATCCCAGGCCTCAGTGGAATCAACGGATTCCGCTGACACGGCCTCGGCGGACGCCGGGCGTCGGGTTTCGGGCCCCTTTGATGTTTCCGAGGTCTCCAGCCGCGAGGGATATGTTGACCTCGGTGCGCTGCTGATTTCCCCGAGCGAGGGGCTCCAGCTCCGGCTCGAAGTTGAGGAAGCCACCCAGCGCGTGGTCGCTGTGACCATGGACCTGAACGGCTCCAGCCTTCAGTTGCAGGCGTTTGCTGCTCCCAAGACCGAGGGACTGTGGGACGAGATCCGCGAACAGATCGGTCAGTCCGTGGGAAGCCAGGGCGGGCAGGTTGAAGAAGTCCAGGGTGGCTTCGGAACCGAACTGATCGCCAAACTGCCCGCCGGTGCACAGGACGGCAGCCAGGGCTACCGGGTGGCGCGCTTCATAGGCATCGACGGGCCGCGTTGGTTCCTGCGCGGCGTCCTGGGCGGCGCGGCAGCGATGGAGCGCGAGGCTGCGGCACCGCTTGAGTCCCTTTTCCGCAAGATTGTGGTCATCCGGGGCGACAGCCCCATGCCGCCCCGGGACCTGCTTCAGCTGCGGCTGCCCAAGGATGCCAGCGTCACCCCGCCGCCTGGTGCCCCCGAATTCAATGCCCCCGAGTTCAAGGGCCCCGAACGTGGTCCGGAAACCACCCAGATTGGCTGATTCCCGCCAAGGTCCCCGGGAATCCTCCCCGGACGCGGGGATGCCGGTCAGCCGGCTGCCGGAACGGGGGAGGGTAGTGTGCCAGGGGCACATCGAATCGGTCACCTACATGCCCGCGGACCGGAACGCGGCATTCACCGCCATTGTCTCGGACCCCGACATTCGCGAGACGGGCGCCAAACCGGCACAGGGAACGGGTGGCCGCCTGCGTGTGGTCTGGCTGGGGCGGCGCAGGGTGCCGGGCATCGAGGCCGGGACCGTAGTCCGCCTTGAGGGCATGCTGTCCCAAAGCCAAGGCCTGCCCACCATGTTCAATCCACGCTATGAAATAGTTTCCCGCCAGGAGAACGAATGACCTCGCCCCAGCAGCCCGAGCCGTCCAAGCAGCCCGAGCCGTCCAAACAGCCCGAGCCGTCCGCGGTGAAGGGACTTGCTGAGGGCTATGCAGCCAAAGCCGGCCTGCACCGCACCCATGACGGCCGGATCGATGTCCTCAAGAGCGCCGGAGGAATCCAGGGCATCGCCGAGAGCATTGTGCCCGGCCTGGTCTTCCTGATCGCCTTTACCATCACGCGGGACCTGACGCCGTCGTTGGTGGCCGCGCTGGCCTCCGCCGCGGTGTTTACGGTGGTCCGCCTCGTCCAGCGGCGCCCGCTGACCCAGGCCCTCGCCGGCGTGGTGGGGGTGGGAATCTCGGCCTGGCTCGCCAACACTACGGGCAAGGCCGAGGACTTCTACCTGCCGGGCTTCTTCACGAACACCGCCTACATCCTCGCCATGGTGATCTCCATCGCGATCAAGTGGCCGGTGGCCGGCCTGCTGTTCGGGATCATCCGCAACGAAGGGCTGGACTGGCGCAAGGATCCCGCGCGGCTTAAGGCTTACCGCCTGGGCACGTGGATCATCGTGGCTGTCCTGGTACTTCGGCTGATCGTTCAGGTCCCCCTGTACCTGATGGGCGAGGACGGACTCGCCGCCCTGGCCACGACCCGCCTGATCATGGGGGCGCCGCTCTATATCCTCGGCGTCTGGATCGCGTGGCTTGTCACCCGGCCGGTACCGGCGGACGCCGACGCCCCGACGTCGGATCAGCCGCCGAGGCCGTCGTCCTCCAGCGCCTGAGTTTCGGCAGGCTGCACGCCTTCGGGCTCATGGGAGGCCTCCTCCGGCTCCTCCGCTGATTCGGGCGACAGCAGCGCACGCAACTGATCCTCGGCCGCGATGGTGGTGACGAAAAACAACTCGTCCCCGCCATCAATGACGTCATCCCGGCTGGGAGTGATGGGTGCGTGGTCCCGGAGGATTGCCACCAGCGTGGCGTCCTCGGGCCAATGGATGTCGCCCACCGTCAGGCCAATGACGTGCGAATCGTGCGGCACCGTGAACTCCACCAGCGAAGCGACGCCGGTCTGCAGTGTCAGGAGCCGGACCAGGTCGCCGATCTCCACCGCTTCCTCCACAAGCGCGGTCATCAGCTGGGGGGTGTTGACGGCAACGTCCACGCCCCAGGAGTCGTTGAACATCCAGTCGTTTTTGGGGTTGTTGACCCGACCCACGGTGCGGCCCACGCCGAATTCGGTCTTGGCCAGGAGCGAGACCACCAGGTTCACCTTGTCGTCGCCCGTGGCTGAAACAACGACGTCGGCGTCCTCCACTTTCGCTCCCTGCAGCGTGCTGAGCTCGCAGGCGTCGCCCACGAGCCAGTGCGCGCCGCGCAGCCCGCTGCGTCCGATGACCTCAGGTTTGAGGTCGATCAGCAGGATTTCGTGCTTGTGGGCCAGTAGTTCCCTGGCGATCGATGACCCGACGCTGCCGGCGCCGACGATAACAACTTTCACTACAACTCCTTGGCGGGTGCTTTGGCCAGAATCTGGGCGACCTGGGAACTGCGGTCCACCGGCAGCATGGCGTGGACTGTGTCGCCGTCCTGGTACGAAGTCCCGGTTTCCGGAAGCATGCCCTCGCCGAACCTGGTGAGGTATGCCACCCGGATGTCGGCAGCTTTTTCGACCTCGCTGATCCGGTGGCCGATCCAGCCGGCGTCGAGGTCCACCTCGGCGAGGACCAGCCGGCCGGAAGGCTCGCGGAAATCACCGGCGAGATGCTGTTCGGGCAGGATGCGGCGCAAGACCTGGTCTGCGCTCCACCGGACGGCGGCCACGGTGGGGATGCCGAGCCGTTGATAGATTTCTGCCCTGCCGGGATCGTAGATCCTGGCCACAACGTGGGGGACGTGGAAGGTCTCGCGCGCCACGCGGGTGGCCAGGATGTTGGAGTTGTCACCGCTGGAAACGGCCGCGAAGGCGTACGCCTCTGCCACGCCGGCCTGCTGGAGGGTGTCCCGGTCGAAGCCCACACCGGTGACTTTCCGGCCCGTGAAGCCCTGCCGGAGCCGGCGGAATGCGCGGTCGTCCTGGTCGATGATGGCGACGGAATGACCGGCGTCCTCCAGCGTATGCGCCAGAGTGGCCCCTACCCGGCCACATCCCATGATCACGAAATGCGCCACCGTATCTCCTCAACTTCCGTAGCCTGTTGCTGCTGCTAGAACTCTACCGGCAGCGCGCGTGCTGCATCCGCCCGGACGCCGTCATGACATGGGCAGGGAATCAGACTAGCTTTGTGGAGTGCTGACTATATTGAATGCCGTGAAACGGGTGCTGGTGGGCAGGCCCTTCAGGAATGACAGGCTCGCCCATACGTTGCTCCCCAAACGGGTAGCACTCCCGGTTTTCGCTTCCGACGCACTGTCATCTGTGGCTTACGCGCCCGATGAAATCCTGCTTACGCTGGCCCTGGCCGGCGTGAGTGCCGTGGCCTTTTCGCCGTGGGTGGGCCTGGCCGTGATGGTGGTCCTCCTGACGGTGGTGGCGTCCTACCGGCAGAACGTGCACGCCTACCCCTCCGGCGGCGGAGACTACGAGATCGCCAACGAAAACCTGGGCAAGTTTTCCGGGCTGACTGTGGCCTCGGCGCTCCTGGTGGACTACGTCCTGACGGTGGCCGTCTCGATGTCCTCGGCGGCCACCTACCTCACCACGGCGGTGCCGTCCCTGCACGGGCAACAGACCCTGTTCGCCACCATCGGCGTCGTAATCCTTGCCCTCGTCAACCTCCGCGGCATCAAGGAAGCCGGCAGCGTTTTCGCTGTCCCCACGTACATTTTTATGGCAGCGATCCTCGGCATGACAGCGGTGGGCGTCTTCCAGGCCGCCACAGGCCAGCTGGGCGAAGCACCGTCGGCGGCCTTCGAGATTGTGCCGGCTCCCGGTTTCGACGAAGGGCTGGTGGGCCTGGCCGGCGCCTTCCTCCTGCTCCGGGCGTTCTCCTCCGGCGCCGCCGCGCTGACCGGCATTGAGGCCATCAGCAACGGTGTGCCGAACTTCCAGAAACCGAAGAGCAAGAACGCGGCCACCACGCTGTTGCTGCTCGGCGTCATCGCCTCGTCCATGCTGGCCGGCATCATCTTTCTCGCCAACGCCACGAAGGTGCATATTGTGCTGGATCCGGCGACGGAATTCCTGATGAACGGCCTGCCGCTGCCGGAGGATTACATTCAGAGTCCGGCCATCAGCCAGATCGCCCAGACCATCTTCGGCCCGGGATCAATCCTGTTCTTCATCGTGGTCGCCGCCACCGGAGTAATCCTGGTGTTCGCCTCGAACACCGCGTTCAACGGGTTCCCGGTACTTGGCTCCATCCTCGCCCAGGACGGCTACCTGCCTCGCCAGCTGCGGACCAGGGGAGACCGCCTGGCGTTCAGCAACGGTGTCCTTGCCCTGGCCGCCGGAGCGTTGGTGCTGATCCTCGCGTTCAACGGCGACGTCACCAAACTGATCCAGCTCTACATCGTGGGCGTCTTTATTTCCTTTACCCTCAGCCAGCTGGGCATGATCCGGCATTGGGGGAGGCACCTCAAGCTCGCCAAGGACAAAGCCACCCGACGCCGGATGGTGAAGTCCCGCACCATCAACAGCATCGGGTTCGGCATGACGTCCCTGGTGCTGGTGATCGTGCTGATCACCAAGTTCCAGCAAGGCGCGTGGATCGCGCTGCTGGCCATGTTCATCCTGTTCCTGATCATGTGGAGCATCCGGGCACACTATGACAACGTGGCCAAGGAACTGGCCGTGGACGAGGACTCCTCGCCGCGTGCCTTGCCGTCCCGGGTCCACGCGGTACTGTTGGTGTCCCACGTGCGCAAGCCGGTGTTGCGTGCCCTGGCCTACGCCCGGGCCTCGCGGCCGTCGCGGCTGGACGCCATCACGGTGGACATTAATGCAGAGGAAACCGCGCATACGGTTGCCGACTGGGAAAAGCTGGAGATCCCCGTGCCGCTGACCGTCCTCGCCAGCCCGTACCGGGAAACCATCACGCCCATCATGGAATACGTCAAGAACATGCGCCGTGATTCCCCCCGCGACCTGATCGTGGTCTACATCCCTGAATACGTGGTCGGCAAATGGTGGGAACAGCTGGTCCATAACCAGACAGCATTGCGTATCAAAACCCGGCTGCACTTTGAACCTGGCGTGATGGTGGCCAGTGTCCCGTGGCAGTTGAAATCGTCCGAAGAAGCCAAAAACATGCAGGATATCCGATGAACCCCCAGACCCAGAGCCACCCCGCAGCTGCCACGGCAGCCCCCACCGAACTGGTGCTCGACGTCGGCCCGGTGGCCCACGGCGGCCACTGTGTGGCCCGGCACGAGGGCAGGGTTATCTTTGTCCGGCACGGCATCCCCGGCGAAAAGGTACGCGTCCGCCTCACCGACGCGGGGGAGTCTGCCAAGTTCTGGCGCGCCGACGTTGTGGAGGTGCTGGAAGCCTCCCCTGACCGGGCGGATCACTTCTGGCGTCCGGCTGACTCCCTCCGCGCCTGGGCCCACGGACATCCGCCGGTGGGCGGAGCCGAATTCGGCCACATCTCCCTTACCCGCCAGCGCGCGCTCAAGTCGGCGGTACTGGCCGAACAGCTTCAGCGCCTCGCCGCCGTCGAACGCCTGCCCGACGGGCTGGACCTCGGAAACCTCGTGGAGGCTGTGGAGGCTGTGGACGCGGGCGGGCGGGATTCCAGCCTGGAGACTGAGTCAACGTACGACGCCGGCACTGGCCTGGGGTGGCGGACGCGCGCCAGCTTCTCGGTGACTCCGGGCGGCAAACTTGGCATGCACGCGCACCGTTCCGACCACATCATTGCCGTCCGGGAGATGCCGCTCGCAACGGAGCGCATCAACCGGCTGCGCTTGTGGGACCTCGACCTGACCGGCATCGAACGCGTGGAGGTGGCAGCGCCGTCGAACGGTTCACGCCCACTGGTGCTGCTGGCTCCTGCACCCGGCACCAAGCCCAAGCGGCTCAGTGCCATCGCGGCCCAGCTTCCGGACGACGTTTCCGTGGCCACGTTCGACCCCCTCACAGGGGAAGTCGCGCAGCTGCGTGGCCGGACCTGGGTCCAGGAGTCGGCAGCCGGCCACGACTACAGGGTTACGGGCGCGGGTTTCTGGCAGATCCACCGCGACGCGCCCGGGACGCTTGTGGGGGCCGTCACAGAATTCCTCCACAATGGCGGATTCCTGGCGCCGGGTTCCGTGGTGGCAGACCTCTACGCCGGCGCCGGGCTGTTCACGGCTCCATTGGCTGACGCGGTAGGGGAGACCGGGTCGGTTCTCTCGGTGGAAGGAGCACCGGGAACCAGCCGGGACGCCCGCAAGAACCTTCACGGTGCGCCGCAGGTGGAGATCGAGCACGGCCGGGTGGAACGTGTCCTCCGCCAAAAGCCGCGGAATTTCGACGCCATCGTGCTGGATCCGCCCCGGGCGGGCGCCGGGAAGCCCGTGGTCAGCCAGCTGATCGCCGCCGGCCCCCGCGCCATCGCCTACGTGTCCTGTGATCCGGCATCGTTTGCCCGGGACGTGGGGTACTTCCAGCAGGCAGGCTGGTCCCTGGCGGGCCTGCGGGCCTTCGATCTCTATCCGCACACCCACCACCTGGAGACGGTGGCGTTACTGACGCCGGGTCAGTGATGCTACTAGGATGGCGGTAGTAATCCCACGTCGCGCCCCGTATTCACGGCTGACCTCCTGCAATTTGTGTGGCCAGCACTAATTAGGCCTGCCTAACTAGCAAGCGGTCTACCGCGCGACAAAGATGAAACTGTTGCGAGAGGAGTCCTGCGATGAGCACAGTGGACAGCTTCGGTTCAAAAGGCAAACTTAATGTAGCCGGAACCGAATACGAAATTTTCCGGTTGAACTCCGTTGAAGGTGCAGAAAACCTTCCGTTCAGCCTCAAGGTATTGCTTGAAAACCTGTTGAGGACCGAGGACGGCGCGAACATCACGGCCGATCACGTGCGTGCCTTGGCTGGCTGGGATCCCAATGCCCAGCCCGATACAGAAATCCAGTTCACGCCTGCCCGGGTGATCATGCAGGACTTCACCGGCGTCCCCTGCGTGGTGGACCTGGCGACAATGCGTGAAGCGGTCAAGGAACTCGGCGGTGACCCCAAGCGGGTCAACCCGCTGGCTCCGGCGGAAATGGTCATTGACCACTCCGTGCAGATCGACGCTTTCGGCAACTCCGGCGCACTGGAGCGCAACATGGAGATCGAATACCAGCGCAACGGCGAGCGTTACCAGTTCCTGCGGTGGGGCCAGACCGCATTCGACGACTTCAAGGTTGTTCCCCCGGGAACCGGCATTGTGCACCAGGTCAACATCGAATACCTGGCCCGCACGGTCATGACCCGTGAAATTGACGGCGTCCTCCGGGCCTACCCGGACACCTGCGTCGGCACCGACTCGCACACCACCATGGTCAATGGCCTGGGTGTCCTGGGCTGGGGCGTTGGCGGCATCGAAGCCGAAGCGGCCATGCTGGGACAGCCTGTCTCGATGCTCATCCCTCGTGTTGTGGGCTTCAAGCTGACCGGGTCCATTCCGGCCGGCGCCACCGCTACGGACGTTGTGCTGACCATCACCGAGCAGCTGCGCAAGCACGGTGTTGTGGGCAAGTTCGTGGAATTCTACGGCGAAGGTGTTGCGGCAGTGCCGCTGGCCAACCGCGCCACCATCGGCAACATGAGCCCGGAATTCGGCTCCACTGCCGCAATGTTCCCCATCGACGACGTCACATTGGACTACCTGCGCCTCACCGGCCGCTCGGACGAAAATGTGGCGCTCGTGGAGTCCTACGCCAAGGAACAGGGCCTCTGGCACGATGCTTCCCGCGAGATCAAGTTCTCCGAGTACCTCGAGCTGGACCTGTCCACGGTTGTTCCCTCCATCTCCGGCCCCAAGCGTCCCCAGGACCGCATTGAGCTGACGGATGCCAAGGAACAGTTCCGCAAGGACATCCACAACTACGTCGCCATCGAAGACGGCAGCGTGGACGAGTCCCTGGACGAGTCCTTCCCCGCATCGGATGCACCGTCGTTCACGCACGCCGACTCGCACACCACCGAGACCAGCCGTGTTGTGTCCGCAGCGAACGGCGCCCACGGGCGTCCGACCAACCCGGTGCACATCAAGACTGAAGACGGCCGCGAGTTCGAACTGGACCACGGAGCGGTATCCATCGCCTCCATCACGTCCTGCACAAACACGTCCAACCCCTCGGTGATGCTGGCCGCAGCCCTGCTGGCCCGCAACGCCGTCGACAAGGGCCTGACCTCGAAGCCGTGGGTCAAGACCTCCGTGGCTCCCGGCTCCAAGGTTGTCACCGACTACTACAACAAGTCGGGCCTGACGCCGTACCTGGAGAAGCTCGGCTTCTACATCGTGGGTTACGGCTGTGCCACCTGCATCGGCAACTCCGGACCGCTGGACGCCGAAATCTCCGAGGCCATCCAGGCCAACGACCTTTCCGTCACCGCGGTGCTCTCCGGTAACCGCAACTTCGAGGGCCGGATCAACCCGGACGTGAAGATGAACTACCTGGCCTCCCCGCCGCTGGTCATTGCCTACGCCCTGGCCGGTTCCATGGACTTCGACTTCGACACCGATTCCCTGGGCAAGGACGAAGCCGGTAACGACGTCTTCCTGAAGGACATCTGGCCCAACCCGGTTGAGGTCCAGCAGGTCATCGACTCCTCGATCGACAAGGACATGTTCGCCCGCGGCTACGAGGGCGTCTTCGACGGCGATGCACGCTGGAAGGCGCTCGACACGCCGGCCGGTGACACCTTCGCCTGGGATCCGAACTCCACCTACGTCCGGAAGCCCCCGTACTTCGACGGAATGAAGGCGCAGCCGGAACCCGTCCAGGACATCTCAGGCGCACGCGTGCTGCTGAAGCTGGGCGATTCGGTCACCACCGACCACATCTCCCCGGCCGGTTCCTTCAAGTCGGACACCCCCGCCGGCCAGTACCTGCTGGCCAACGGTGTGCAGCGCAAGGACTTCAACTCCTACGGCTCACGCCGTGGCAACCACGAAGTCATGATCCGCGGCACCTTCGCGAACATCCGCATCAAGAACCAGCTGCTGGACGGCGTCGAAGGTGGTTTCACCCGCGACTTCACCCAGGCTGACGGCCCGCAGGCATATGTCTACGATGCCGCGCAGAACTACCAGGCAGCCGGCACCCCGCTGGTGGTCCTGGCGGGCAAGGAATACGGTTCCGGATCCTCGCGTGACTGGGCAGCGAAGGGCACCGCCCTCCTGGGCGTCAAGGCCGTCGTCGCAGAGAGCTACGAGCGTATCCACCGTTCCAACCTGATCGGCATGGGCGTCCTGCCCCTGCAGTACCCGGCTGGCGAGTCCGCGGCCACCCTGGGCCTGACCGGCACGGAAACCTTCTCGGTTGAGGGCGTTATTGCCCTGAACGAAGGGACCACGCCCAAGACCCTCAAGGTCACCGCCACCGCAGAAGACGGCTCCGCCAAGTCCTTCGATGCAGTACTCCGCATCGATACTCCGGGCGAAGCCGACTACTACCGCAACGGCGGCATCCTGCAGTACGTCCTGCGCCAGATCTCGGCCAACTAGCCGGAATCTGAACCCACGCAGTACTCTTTCGAAGCCCCGGCCGGTCACCGACCAGCCGGGGCTTCGGCTTTGCATTTTCCGCAAGGCGTTAGAGTTAACAGGCACGTCTACCACCCGAAGGAGGGGTCATTGGGAATCTTGGACACCATCCGGAATCCGCAGGACCTGAACCAGCTGTCTCACGAGCAGCTCGAAGAGCTGGCCGCTGAGGTCAGGAGTTTCCTGATCACCAACGTCTCCCAGACAGGTGGACACCTCGGACCCAACCTCGGCGTTGTGGAACTGACCCTGGCCGTGCACCGCATCTTCGATTCGCCCCGGGACAGCATCGTGTTCGACACGGGCCACCAGTCGTATGTGCACAAGCTCCTCACCGGCCGCCAGGACTTCAGTACCCTGCGCCAGCAGGGCGGAATGTCCGGCTACCCTTCCCGCGCCGAGTCCGAGCATGACATTGTGGAAAGCTCGCATGCTTCCTCCTCCCTCTCCTGGGCGGACGGCATCTCCCGTGCCAGGCAGCTCACCGGCGAGTCGGAGCGTTACACCGTCGCCGTCGTCGGAGACGGGGCGCTCACCGGCGGCATGGCCTGGGAAGCCATCAACAACATTGCGGCGGACAAGCGCCGCCGCGTGGTGATCGTGGTCAACGACAACGGCCGCTCCTACGCCCCCACGGTGGGCGGCTTCGCGGACTACCTCGCCTCACTGCGCCCCACCATCGACTCGTTTCGCGCCGCCCCTGCCTATGAGGGCACGCTGGACTGGTGGAAGAAGAAGCTCCAGAACGGCGGCCCCGTAGGCCAGTTCACCTACAAGAGCCTGCATGCCATGAAAAAGGGCATCAAGGACTGGTGGGCGCCGCAGGGCATGTTCGAAGACCTCGGCATGAAGTACATCGGCCCGGTTGACGGCCACAACCTGCAGGCCATGGAGCACGCCCTGTCCACAGCCAGGAACTACGCCGGCCCCGTGATTGTCCACGCCATGACCGAAAAGGGCCACGGCTACGCCCCGGCCCGGGCCCATGAAGCGGACCAGTTCCACGCCGTCGGCATTATCGATCCGGAGACCGGTGAGCCGACGGGAGTTTCCGGGTCACAGTCCTGGACGTCTGTTTTTGCTGACGAAATCGCGAAGATCGCCGACGAACGCCCCGACATTGTGGGCATCACCGGGGCCATGCTCATTCCCGTGGGCCTGCATAAGTTTGCGGCCAAGCACCCGGACCGCGTGATCGATGTCGGCATCGCCGAGCAGCATGCGCTGACGTCCGCCGCCGGCATGGCTTTCGGCGGGCTCCACCCCGTGGTGGCCGTGTATGCCACCTTCCTGAACCGTGCCTTTGACCAGCTCCTCATGGACGTGGCCTTGCACAAAGCCGGCGTCACCATCGTCCTGGACCGGGCCGGTGTCACCGGCCCTGACGGGGCCAGCCATCACGGCATGTGGGACATGGCAATGGTCCAGATCGTGCCCGGACTCCACCTCGCCGCGCCGCGCGACGCCTCCCGGCTGCGGGAAGAGCTGCGCGAGGCCGTGGCCATCAGCGACGCCCCCACCGTGGTGCGCTTCTCCAAGGGCACCGTGGGCGCCGAAGTGGAGGCCATCGAACGCCTGGGCGACGGTGTTGACGTGCTGGCCCGCCGGCCGGCCGGCTCCACCGAAAACGACGTCCTGATCGTCAGTGTCGGAGCGATGTCCGAACTGGCCCTCGACGTGTCCAACCGCCTGGGCGCCCAAGGCATCAGCACCACCGTGGTGGACCCGCGCTGGGTGCTGCCGGTGCGGCGTTCCATCATCGCGCTGGCCTCCCACCACCGGCTGGTCATCTGCATCGAGGACGGTGTCAGGGCAGGCGGCGTCGGATCGCGGATCCGGCAGGAAATGCGCGCCGCCGGCGTGGACACCGCCCTGAACGAGGTGGGGCTCCCCGCGGAGTTCCTGGACCACGGCACACGCAGCCAGGTGCTGGAGCGCGTCGGGCTGACGGCCCAGCAGATCACGCACGACGTCGTCGCCCAGGTTCTGGGCACAAAGGTCCCCTTCGCGCGCCCCCTGCCAGGCCAGGAGCACCCCACCACCGGCAGCCTGCCGATCCTGTGAGGGAAGAAGACGCACTGAAGTATCCGTCCGCCGTCGGGGATTCAAGCCCGGCGAGGCACACGAGCACCACCCGCGTTCCTGCGGGACTGCAGCCAGGCCAGCTGGTGGTGGCCCGGAACCGGAAATGGAACGGGCAAGCCCACTGGGTGGTCCCGGGTCGGTACCTCGGCGAGGACCGGCACGGCTGGTGGATCTTCCAGGGAACCAACGAATTCTGTTCGCGCCCGGGCGCCGCCTTTTACACAGCATCCGACGCCGTGCTGCTGGTGCCGCGGTCCGGAGACTGGGTGGCCACGTTCTACGACGACGCCCACCCCAGCGGCGTCAGGGTCTACGTTGACCTCGCCGTCGCCCACGAGTGGACGGACATCCGGCCCGCCGTCACCGAGTTCCATGTGATCGACATGGACCTGGACGTGATCCGCATGGCCGGCCGGGGCGTCTTCATCGATGACCAGGACGAGTTCGCCGAGCACCGCGTCGCCATGAATTACCCGGACCTGCTGGTGGATGACATCCAGGCGGCCGCGGACGAGCTATATCAGGCCGTCAAGGCACAGCACGCACCATTCGACGGAACAGACGCCGGATGGTTCACGAAGGGACGGTCATGAGCGGGATCATCAGGGTCTACAAACGGGACGACGAGGGAGTACTGCACTTCCGTGAAGGCTGGTTCGACGAGGACTACAGCCAGTTCGTGATGAACTACGGCGTGGTTGGCCACCAGAGCAAAACCGAAGAGACCGATGTGGCGGACGCCGCCGCGGTGGAGGGCCTGATGGATGCCTTTGCCGTCCAGTGCGCCGAGGACGGCTTCGCCGAAATCCCCGACGAGGACCAGTTCTGGGTGGTGGCGCAGTTCGCCCTCAAAACCAAGGAGGGCACGGACCGTGACCGCTACCTTGAGGAAAAGGCGAAGGACGCCCTCATCAGCCACCTGGCCTGGCGCGGCCTGGGAACCGTGGAACGCTCGGAGTTCAGCGACTATAAACTGAACATCTTCTGCCTCTGCCCCGACGTGAACAAGGCTGTCAGCGCAATCAAGGTCTGCAGCCGTGGCGAAGACCTCGACTTCACCAAACTCAGCATCGGCGCCGCGCCCTTCAGCGAACCGGACAACTTCAAACTCAAGCACTCCCCGAAGCCTGCCAACTCGTTCAGCCTCTAGAGGGGAAATCCATGCCTGACTACCGACGCCTGGGAAACTCCGGGCTGACCGTCTCCGTGGTGGGGCTCGGTTGCAACAACCTGGGCCGTGCCAATACGGTGACCGAATCGCAGGCGGGGACTGACGCCGTCGTTCATGCCGCCCTCGACGCCGGCGTGACGCTTTTCGATGTTGCTGACAACTACGGGCGGGAGCCCGGACTCAGCGAGACGATGCTGGGCAAGGCCCTGGCCGGCAAGCGGGATGATGCGGTGGTGGCCACCAAGTTCGGCATGGACGTCCGGGGTGCCAATGGCAACGACTTTGGGGCCCGGGGGTCACGGCGCTACATAGTCCGTGCGGTGGAGGCCTCGCTGCGGCGGCTGGGCACGGACTGGATCGACCTTTACCAGTTCCACACGCCTGACCCCCTGACCCCCATCGAGGAGACACTGAGTGCCCTCGATGACGTTGTCTCCAGCGGCAAGGTCCGCTACATCGGACACTCCAACCGCGCCGGCTGGCAGATTGCCGAGGCGGAATTTGTGGCCCGGGCCGCCGGCGGCACACGTTTCATTTCGACGCAGAACCACTACAACCTCCTGGACCGGCGGGCAGAACTCGAGGTCACCCCGGCGGCAGAAGCCTACGGCCTGGGTGTCCTGCCTTACTTCCCGCTGGCCAACGGCCTGCTGACGGGCAAGTATTCGCCGGGCTCGGCTCCGGCGGGGTCGCGGCTGAGCCATACGCGGACCAACATGGTGCACGACGCCGACTGGGACCAGCTCCAGCGTTTCAGTTCCTTCGCGGCAGTCCGCGGCCTGACCGAGATCCAGGTGGCCTTCTCCTGGCTCGCGGCCCAGCCTGCCGTCAGCAGCGTGATCGCCGGCGCCACCAGGCCGGAGCAGGTCCGCGAAAATGCGGCCGCTGCGGCCTGGGTGCCGTCGCCGGCAGAGCTCGCGGAACTGGATGCGATCTTCCCGAAGGTCCCCAAAGTTGCGCTCTTTTAGGAAACTCCGCAGATGACCAAGCTACTACTGGACGTTGATACCGGGATCGACGATGCCCTGGCGCTGGCTTACCTGGCCTCCTTGCCGGAGGTGGAGTTCGTGGCCGTGACGGCATCGCCCGGGAACGTGGACGCACACCAGGTGGCGCGGAACACCCTCGCCATGCTGGAACTGTGCGGACGCACCGGGGTGGAGGTCGCCGTGGGGGCATCCGCTCCGCTGAGCATTCCGCTGGTGACCACGCCCGAAACCCATGGTCCCCAGGGCATTGGCCACGCCGTCCTGCCGCCGCCGTCCGGGACGGTCTCGGCGCGGCACGCCGCCGACCTGTGGGTGGAGGCGGCCCGGGCACATCCGGGGGAGCTCACGGCCCTGATCACGGCGCCGCTGACGAACTTCGCGCTGGCCATCCGCCGCGAACCTCGGCTGCCAGAACTGCTGGGCAAGGTAGTTATCATGGGCGGCAGCTTCTACCACCAGGGGAACACCACTCCCACCGCCGAATGGAATACTCACGTTGATCCGCAGGCGGCCAAGGAAGTTTATGCGGCCTACCGCGGCCTGCCGGTGGACCGGCTGCCCATTGTCTGTTCACTGGACACCACTGAGCGGATCGAGCTGCGGCCGGAGCATGTGTTGCGGCTCGCGGAGGCGGCCGGCTGCAGTGAGCGGGAGCTGGTCCTGCCGAAGCAGCCTGAAGGGCTCAGGAGCACGGCCGACAGTCCGCTGGTGCGGCACCTGTCCGATGCCCTTCGCTTCTACTTTGAGTTTCACCGTCTCTACGGCCAGGGCTACCTGGCGCACGTCCACGACTACTTCGCTGCCGGTGTGGCCGCCGGGACGCTCGATTACGCAACCCGCTTGGCCACCGTGGACGTCGAGGTTGAATCGCCCCTGCTGATGGGGACCACCGTGGCCGATTACCGGAACCTGTGGAATCACCCGCCAAATGCCCGGATCGTCTCGAACAACAACCCTGAGCAGGCCTTCGGGGAATTGATACGGTCCGTCGGCGGCCTCGCGGCGCGGCTGCGCTGAACGTTCGCCCTACAGCGGCGCGTTTTCAGGCACGTCCACGTCCAGCGCGAGAAGGGCGTTCTCCACCACTTCCATGAGGGCCGGATGGATCCAGTACGGTCCCCCCGCGAGCTGGTGGACCGATACGTCGGTGGCCATCGCCTGGATCAGCGGCTGGATCAGGAGCGAGGCCTCGTGGCCCATGATGTGCGCGCCGAGCAGGCAGCCGGTGGACCGCTCGGCCACAAGCTTGACCACCCCTTCCTCGTCCTCCATGGCCCAGCCGTAGGCAGTGGAGCCGTAGTCCTGGACGGCGGTCACAACGTCTGTCCCGGCTGTTGCCTGGGACCGGGCTTCATCCTCGGTCAGGCCCACGGAGGCCACCTGCGGATTGCTGAATACCGCAAACGGCACTGCGGTGTAGTCGATGGTCCGGAGCCGGTCCGGGTGTTCCAGGTTATGCGCCACCACCCGGGCCTCCCGGTTGGCGACGTGCTTGAGCTGGTAGCTATTGGCGATGTCACCCAGGGTATAGACACCGTCAACGGGTTTGCCGCCGGCGAGGACCCGGAGGTTCGCGTCCACGGACAGGGTATGGTCCTCATCCAGGTCAAAGCCGGCGGCGTCCACGCCCAGCCGGTCGGTGTTCGGCACCCGCCCGGTGGCCATCAGGACGATGTCCGCCGCGACCCGCAGAGGTTTGCCGTCGTCGTCGGCGAACACAACGGTGACGCTGCCGTCGCCGTTGTCCTCGATGTACCCGCCGCCCACCACCACCCGCTCGGGCGGACCGTCGAGGCGCATCACGGTGTCCGAGGTGTGCACGTGCGGCAGGGCGATCCCCGGCACGTCGGGGAGCACAGCCCGGGAACCCGCGGCCACCACCACGCGGTCCGTGGTGAGCTCCACCCCGGAATCAGTGGTGAGCGTCCGCGGACCGGTGAACCGGACGTGTTCCTGGTATAGGTCCACATTCTTCAATTCCTCCGCGCGGTAGCGGCGGCCGGACTCGGAAATCGAATCAATCCGGCCAAAGATCCTGTCCCGCAGCTCATTCCACCGCACCTTGTCCAGGCTCAGGTCCACACCCAGGCGGGCGGCCTCCCTGGGCGCGGCCGCCAAGGTAGCCGGGTACACAAACACCTTCGTGGGGATGCAGCCGACGTTCAGGCACGTGCCGCCGAACACGCCGGCGTCGATCATGGCTACCTTCTTGTCATCCCAGAACGGCGTGATCAGCGAATTGCCGGATCCGGATCCGATGATGGCCAGGTCGTAAGGGGGTATTTGTGCCTTTCGGAAAGGTCAGGACGGCAAGTGTGACTGTTAGCCAGGAGTGGCGGCTAATTGCAGCTTAGTTTGGCGGGTTCCAGGTTCCGTCAACCGGTCCGCTTCCGGGACACGTTGTGAGGTCCCCGCGTTACACATCGTCCGTGTCCCGCAGAATCAGTTGAAGCCTGCGAACGCACTCCTGTTCGAAGTCCGGCCAGGTGGACCAGTAGTAGGGAACCCCCGACAGTGTGATGGCCAACGCCCAGGCACGAGCGCGCAGCCGCGTGCTTTTGTCGAGGCCCAGTTCCTCGGCGTACGCATGCCTGGCTTCGGCCGGGAGATCCCAGACCGCGGCGTGCTCGCAGGTCGGATCACCGACCGAGAGACCGCCGAAATCGACCACCCCCACCAGCACGCTGTTTCGGACCAGGAGGTTGGAGGGCTTGAGGTCGGTGTGCATCCAGGTGTGCGCCAACCGTGGCTGATCGAGTTCCAACGCCGCTTGCCAGATGGACTGCAGGCCGTCGAGATCCAACTGGAGTCCCTGTATGCCGCGGCAGGCGTCGAGGTTCGCTGACGTCCCGGTGGAGAGATCCCGCAGACTGCCGCCACGGTACGACAACAGTGGCTCTTCCCGCGGTGCGCCCATGAGGTCGATGCTGTGGAGGGCGCGGACAAAGCCAGCCAGGTCCCGGCCGAGCCGGGACAGATCCTGCTCACTTTCCGGGTTCAGCTCTGTACCGTCGACCCACCGGTACACCGACCAGGGGAACGGGTAGCTTTCATCCGGCCTGCCGATTGCCACAGGCTCGGGAATGCTGAGCGGAAGGTGCGGTGCAAGGCGCGGCAGCCATGTCTGTTCCTTGGCCACATCGGCCGCGGTGCCCGACGTCCGCGGCAACCTCACCACCAGATCATCGCCCAGGCGCAACATGCGATTGTCTGTGCCTTCCCCGGCAGGCGAGAGGGCCAGGTGCTCCCAGGCAGGGAACTGGTGATTGATGAGTCGGCGGACTGTCTTCTCCTTGAGGTTAACTTCGTCCGTCTGCAGGGAGGCCATGTCTCTAACTCAAACACAGGTCAGCAGTTCGCGGGGAACCTCTCTGGTCACACCGACATGCAACGCCCGGCTTGGCGGGTCCCGGAACCGGTAGACTGATGCCGGATCCGGGCCGGCGCAGACGCCCCCGGCTGCCGCCGAGGTGACATAGGCGGCGTTCCTCACCGCCCGGGCCATCCGGGCGCCACAGCCTGCATCCCAGAAGGAACGCCATGTCATCGCCCTCCCTCACCTTGCCGTCACCGGCCACTGCCCGGAACCGCCGCTTGCTGGAAACCCTCGGAGCGTTGGCCATCGCCGGCACGTACATCTACCTGGTGTTGAACCAGCCCGCGGACATCACCGGCGGCCCCGGCAGCGCGTCGGCCCTGATCGCCCTGTCCGGCTTCCTCGTGGGGGCCGTGCTGCTGATAATCGGCGTACTGCCCACACTGCCCGTGTCCACGCTGGTGCTGATTCCGGTGGCACTGGTCCTGAATATTGTCCTGGGCCAGTTCGTGGGCAGCACCTTGGTGCCCTTCTACCTCGACGCCATCGGCACCGTCCTGATCGCCGTCCTGGCCGGACCCGCCGCCGGAGCAGCCACGGGCGCCCTCAGCAGCATTGTCTGGTCCTTCTTCAACCCCACCGTCCTGCCGTTCGCCGCCGGTGCCGCCCTGATCGGCTTCCTGGCCGGCGTCGCCGCACGCCACGGCCTGTTCCGGCGCTTCTACCTGGCACCGGTGGCAGGGTTCCTGGCCGGCATCATCGGCGGTGTGGTCTCCGCTCCCGTTGCCGCGTTCGTCTTCGGCGGCACCTCCGGCCTGGCCACCGGCGCCATCGTCAGCGCATTCCGCTCCATGGGTGACACCCTCCTGGCGGCCATCACCAAGCAGGCCCTGATCTCGGACCCCATGGACAAGGCCATCGTCTTCACCTTGGTGGCCGTCTTGGTGTACGCCCTGCCGCGCCGCACCCGCCTGCAGTTCCCGTTTGTCCGGCGGCACCGCGTGCTTGCCGGAACAGCCATCAGCCAGCCCACCGGCGAATCCACCGGCAAATCCGCCGGCCAGGACGCCTGACCCACCCCTGATGCGTCTGCACCCCATGACGTCGCTGGCGGCTGCCGGCAGCACTGCAGTCATCACGACGGCGGCTGCCAGCTGGCCGCTGTCCCTCACCGTGATCGCCGCGGCCGCGGGCTTGTCGGTAGCCGGGGGAGTGGCCCGCCGGATGCTGCCGGCGGTGGCGGTCATCCTGGCTCCGCTGGTCCTGTCACTGCTGGCCATGCACGGACTCTTTTTTCCGGAGGGCACCACGGTCCTGGTGCAGTGGGGCCCTGCGCGGGTCACCGTGGAAGGGCTTCATTTTGCCCTCGAGCGGGCTGCGCGGCTTTCCGCGGCGGTGCTGGTGCTGCTGCTATGTTCCTTCACCATAAGTGTCCCGGACCTGGTGGCTGCCCTGTCCGCCCGCGGCGTCCACGCGCGGTTCGCGTTTGTGCTCGCCTCCACCCTGACACTGCTGCCGGCCATCAGTTCACGGCTGGGGCGCATCCGGCAGGCCCAGGAAGCGCGTGGCCTGGTGATCAGGCCTGGAATTGTCCGGCGCGCAGGCGCGTTCCGGTGGCAGGCGGTGCCCCTGGTGCTGTCCCTCGTGGAGGAAGCCGGCACCCGCGCGGCAGCCTTACAGGCCCGCGGGTTCGGCAGCGCCGGGCAACACACCAGTTACCGGGCGGTCCAGGATTCTCCGATCCAGCGGTGGGTTCGCCTCGTGCTGGTGTTGGCGGCGGTGGCGGCCATCGCCGCCCGCCTCTGGCAGCCGACGGCGGGTGCTTCTTAAGTGGCGCAAGGCTCACCTCCGGCCCTGGCAGCGGGTATCGAAGAATTTGTCTTCTCCGGCGAGCAGGAACCGGTTATGGCTGGCCTCGACGTGGCCTTCGCCGCGGGATCGCTGACAGCCGTGCTCGGCGGATCCGGCAGCGGCAAGTCGACGCTGGGACGCCTGCTCGCCGGCTGGTTGCTGCCCGGCGACGGCGGGACACTCACGGGTTTTCTCGAGCTTGCTGGCACGCGGCTCCGGTTCACCGGAACAGCCGCCGATCCGCGGATCGATCCCGGGAGCTGGGGCCGCCAGGTGGGCTTTGTGCCGCAGGATCCCTCCGCCGCCCTGTCCACGGTCCGTGCCACGGTGGCCGAGGAGCTGGCGTTCGGGCTGGAAAACGCGGGGATTGACCGTGCGACGATGGCCGGCGCCGTCCGGCACGCGGCAGCACTGACCGGCCTGACCCGGCTGCTGAACCGGGATCCTGCCACGCTTTCCGGTGGCCAGCTGCGCCGCCTGGCCATCGGTTGCGCGGTCATTGCCCGCCCCGCGGTTCTCATCATGGACGAACCCTTCGCCTCCCTCGACACGGACGGAGCCGAAGACCTTGCTGCCCTGGTGCGGAAACTCGTCCAGGACGGCACCGCCGTCGTGATCCTGAGCCAGCGGGCCGATGCCTTCCTGCACAACGCCGGTACCTGGCTGGTCCTTGCCGGCGGTACCGTGGCCGCGGCTGGCACGCCGGCAGAAGTCGTGGCTGCCGGGGCGCTGGAACTGGCGGGAGTGGTCCGCCCCCGTCCAGATACAGGTCCCCGGCCGCTGGCAGAAGCCGGCTTTCCACCCGTCGTCGACGGTCCGCCGGCTTTGGAGCTGCGTGACGTCTCGTTCACGTACCGGGGGACACAGCGCAGAGGCTGGTTCAGGGCACAACCGGGCCCGCCGGCTGACCCGGTCCTGCACGGACTCAGCCTGACCGTCAGCGCGGGCGAGATCCTGGCGGTGACAGGTCCCAACGGCGCCGGAAAGTCGACGCTGCTGAGGCACCTCAACGGTTTGCTCCAACCAACAGCAGGCAGCGTGCTGGTGAAGGGTCGGAACATCGGCGGACAGCCCGCGGGACGGGTGTCCGGTGACGTGGGGCTGCTTTTCCAGCAGCCCAGGGACCAGCTGTTTGAGCGGACCGTGGAACGGGAAGTCCGCTTCGGACTCGAGCGTGGGCAGCTGGCGGCTGACCAGGCGGTGCGGCAGGCCCTCGCCGCCGTTGGCCTGGAGCACCTTGCCGGGCGGCACCCGGCCGAACTGCCCGCGTCCCAGCAGCGGCTTCTGGCACTGGCCACAGTGCTTGCCCGGCGTCCCCCAGTCCTTGCCCTGGACGAACCGACCGTTTCCCTGGACGGCCATGGGCTGGCCGCGCTGGACCGGGTGGTGCGCAGCACGACGGCGGAGGGCGCCGCCGTCGTGCTGGTCACCCACGACCTGGACTACGCCCGGTCCATCGCGCACCGGCTGGTGCGGATCGAGGCCGGCCGCCTGCTACCCGCGGACTGATTCCGGGGTGGCTGCATCCGGGCTGACCGATTCGGAGGACTGACCCGTCAGGCCCGACGCGACGCCCGGCGCCAGGAAGCGCCTGCCGTTGACCCGTTCGGAGGCGCCAACACGGTCCAGGTACGGCGTGATGCCGCCCAGGAACATCGGCCAGCCAGCGCCGAGGATCATGCAGAGGTCGATGTCTTCAGGACCGGCCACTACGCCCTCATCCAGCATCAGCCCGATCTCCTCGGCGAGGGCGTCCTGCACACGGCGCAGCACGTCGTCCCCGGTGGACGGTGACGTGCCGAAGGACATCAGCGACAGGGTGGACTCCGGGATCTCCTGGGAGCCGTCGGCCGCCGGGGCCCAGAGCGATTTCACGCCGTTCTCGATCAGTTTCTGCAGGTTCGTGGACACAGCGAAGCGGTCTCCGAAAGCGGCGTGGAGGGACTCCTGGACATGCTGGGCAACCGGCAGGCCCACCATGGCACCCAGCGTGAACGGCGTCATCGGCAGGCCCATGGGACGCAGCGACGTGTCGGCGACCTCGGCAGGGGTGCCTTCGTCGAACGCGGCCGTCACTTCGCCCATCAGCCGCAGCAGGATCCTGTTGACCACAAAGGCCGGCGCATCCTTGACCAGCACCGCGGTCTTCTTCAGGCCCTTGGCCAGCTCAAAAGCGGTGGCCAGCACGGCGTCGTCGGTCTTGGGTGCCCGCACGATTTCGAGCAGCGGCATCACGGCCACCGGGTTGAAGAAGTGGAAGCCAACCAGCCGTTCCGGGTGCGCGAGGTCTTCGGCCATGGCCGTGACGGACAGCGAGGACGTGTTGGTGGCGAGGATGCATTCCGGCGAGACGATTGCCTCCACCTCGGCGAAGACCTGCTTCTTGACGTTCAGCTCTTCGAAGACAGCCTCAATGACAAAGTCCGCGTCCACGAAGGCCTCCTTGGAGACCGATCCCGTGACCAGTGCCCTGGTGCGGTTGGCTGCGTCCTGGCTGATCCGTTTCTTGCCGAGGAGCCTGTCCACCTCGGCGTGGACGTAGCCCACGCCCTTGTCCACACGGGCCTGGTCGATGTCCGTCATCACCACGGGGACCTTGAGCTGGCGGGCGAACAAAAGGGCCAGCTGGCTGGCCATGAGGCCCGCCCCCACGACGCCGATCTTGGTGACCGGACGGGCGAGCTTACGGTCCGGTGCGCCCGCAGGCCGCTTGGAACGCTTCTGGACCAAATCCAGGAACGCGTAGACCGTAGCGCGGAACTCGTCTGTCTGCATCAGACCGGCGAGGGTTTCGCACTCGAAGGCGGCCGATTCGGCCTGGGACATGGTCCGGTTGGCGTCGAGGATGTCCAGGACCTTGGCCGGCGCAGGCGAGGCATTGGAGGTCTTGGCCTCCACGAACGTCCGGCCGGCGGCGACTGCTGCGGACCAGCGCCCGGCAACGGCGGGATCAGCGGGATCCACGGCGTTGGCCCGTGCCGGGACCACCTCGCCGGTGATGACGGTGGCCGCCCAGGCGAGGGACTGTTCCAGGAAGTCTGCCGGTTCGAACAGGGCGTCGGCGATACCGAGCTGGAAGGCCTGCGGCCCGTTGAGCGTCCGGTTGTTGCTGAGCGGGTTCTCGATCATCACCTTGACCGCGTTCTCGGGTCCGATCAGGCGCGGCAGGATGTAGACGCCGCCCCAGCCGGGGACCAGGCCGATGAAGGCCTCGGGAAGCGCCAGCGCGCCGGCGCCGGTGGACACCGTGCGGTAGGTGGACTGCAGGGCGATCTCCAGGCCGCCGCCCAGGGCAACGCCGTTGATGAACGCGAAGCTGGGAACGCCGAGGTTAGCCAGCGTGGCATAAACGTCATGCCCGAGCTGGGCCATCCACAGGCCATGATCGCGATTCTCCAGCGACTTCACCGCGGACAGGTCGGCGCCGGCCACGAGGAAGTACGGTTTGCCCGTCACGCCCACACCCACGATCTCGCCGCGTGCCGCACGCTCCTTCAGGCCCTCCAGGACGGTGCCCAGCTCCACCAGGGTATTGGGTCCCAGCGTGGTGGGTTTGGAGTGGTCCAGGCCGTTGTCCAGGGTGATCAGCACGAACACTCCGGGGCTCTGCTGGCTGGGGGCGGCAGGCAGCTTGATGTCCTGGACGTACGAGTGGGTCACGGTTTCGTCGGGGAAGAGCTCGGCAAGCTTGGTGAAATCGGCGGCGCTCATGCTGCGGCTCCTTCGGTGGTGGCTACTGAGTTTGCTTCCTGGACGACTGCTGCGACGGCGCCGCTGTAATCTGTGTATTTCGAGTGACGCGGGTTTTCCCAGATGACGGTGGCGCCCATGCCCAAGCCTATGCACATGGTGGTGATCCCGTACCGGACCGAGGGATCTTCTTCGAACTGCCGCGCGAGCTGGTTCATCAGCCTGACCCCGGAGGAGGCGAGGGGGTGGCCCACTGCGATGGCGCCGCCGTACCGGTTCACGCGGGGGTCGTCGTCGGAAATTCCGAAGTGGTCCAGGAAACTCAGGACCTGCACGGCAAAGGCTTCATTGATCTCGAAGAGTCCGATGTCCTCAATGCTGAGGCCGGCGTTCTTCAGTGCTTTTTCGGTGGCGGGCACGGGGCCGATGCCCATGACCTCCGGTTCGACGCCGGCGTAGGCGTAGCTGACCAGCCGCATCTTGACCGGCAGGCCCAGTTCCGCGGCGGCTTCCGAGGACGCCAGGACGGCGGCCGTGGCGCCGTCGTTCAGGCCGGCGGCGTTGCCTGCCGTCACGCGGCCGTGGGCGCGGAAGGGGGTCCGCAGGGCCGCCAGGTCCTCGAGCGTGGTGCCCGGCCGGGGCGGTTCATCAACGCTGTTCACCGTCCAGCCCTGTCCCGGCTTCAGGGTAGCGACCGGAACGAGGTCAGGCTGGATCTGGCCCTGGGCGTATGCGGCTGCGAGCTTGTCCTGCGAGGCGACCGCGTAGGCGTCTGTGCGTTCCTTGGTGATGGCGGGAAAACGGTCGTGCAGGTTTTCGGCCGTGTTGCCCATGTTCAGGGCGGCAGGGTCAACCAGCCGCTCGGACATAAAGCGCGGGTTCGGATCGGCGCCGGAGCCCATCGGGTGGTTGCCCATGTGCTCCACACCGCCGGCGATGACGACGTCGTAGGCGCCGAAGCCGATGCCGCTCGCCGTTGTGGTCACCGCGGTCATGGCGCCGGCGCACATACGGTCGATGGCGAATCCGGGGACAGTGCGGGGGAGCCCTGCCAGGAGGGCGGCCGTGCGGCCGAGGGTCAGGCCCTGGTCGCCGGTCTGGGTGGTGGCGGCAACAGCGACTTCATCGATCCGGGCCGCGGGCAGGGTGGGGTTGCGGCGGAGAAGTTCGCGGATGCACTTCACCATCAGGTCATCGGCGCGGGTTCCGGCGTAGATGCCTTTCTCGCCGGCCCGGCCGAAGGGTGTGCGGACGCCGTCAACAAAAACGACGTCGCGGACAGTTCGCGGGGATCCGCTGCTTCCGTGGTGGCTCACGTTTACTCCTCATCGAGACGTTGGCGCCGTCCGGAGGCCAAAGGGCAGCACTCGGCAGGACGGCAGTGCACACTATGTTACTCGTCAGTAACATAGTGTGCAAGGCTCGGTGAGGAGCGTTTACTCGGTGGCTGCGGTTGCCTTGGTTTCCTTGGCCGGCAGAGGTTGCGGGTTGAGGAACGCGTCCGTGAGAAGCGGTGCCACCACGCCGATCTGCCATTCGCGGGCACCGAGGGCGCGCAGCTCGGCGGCTACTGTTTCTTCGGTTATGCCCGACGGCGGACGCCACGCCACGCGGCGCAGGTAGTCCGGCGTCAGCAGATTCTCCACGGGAAGGTTCAGTTCCTCCGCTTTCTCCTGCAGGAGCGGACGGGCGGTGGACAGGCGTGCGGCGGCCTCAGGGTCCCGATCGGACCACACCCGCGGCGGGGGCGGTGCGTTGGTGGGCAGGTGCAGCGGCGGAAGGTCCTCAAGATCGCGGGCAGCGGCGATGCACCGGAGCCACCGGGGTGCCTCACGCTGAGCCGCACGGCCATAGAAGCCCTTGGTGCCGAGCAGCTGGGGAACGGTGGACGGCATGGCCTTGGCGGCGGACACCAGGGCGGAATCTGGGATCAGCCGTCCCGGTGCCACATCGCGCTTCTGCGCCAGGGAATCGCGCTCCAGCCACATTTCGCGGACCGCGGCCAGCTGGCGCCGGTCGCGGATCTGGTGCAGGCCCGACGTCTTGCGCCAGGGGTCAACCCGGGGAGGCGCGACGCCGGCGGCAAGGATTGCGGCAAATTCCTGCTCGGCGTATTCCAGCTTGCCGTCGGCCTGCAGCAGTTCGATGAGTTCTTCGCGCAGCTCGGTCAGGACTTCCACGTCCAGGGCGGCGTAGCGCAGCCACGGCTCGGGCAGCGGCCGCGTGGACCAATCGGCGGCCGAATGTTCCTTCGCCAGGCCAAACCCGAGCAGCTGTTCGATGACGGCGGCCAGGCCAACGCGTGGCAGGCCGGCCAGCCGTGCGGCGAGCTCCGTATCGAAGAGCCTGTCCGGCCACATGCCCAGCTCCAGCAGGCAGGGCAGGTCCTGGCTGGCTGCATGCAGGATCCATTCCACCCCCTGGAGCGCATCGTTGATGATGGACAGGTTCTCGAACGGTTCAGGATCGATCAGCCAGGTACCTGAGCCTTCGCGCCGGATCTGCACCAGGAACGCGCGCTGGCCGTACCGGAATCCTGAGGCCCGTTCTGCATCAACCCCTGCGGGCCCTGTGCCGGCGGCGATGGCTGCCGCGCACCGCTCCAGCCCGGACTGCGTTTCGATAACCAGCGGCACGCCGTCGCGCGGTGCGTCGAGGTCAATGACTACGGGGACCTGGCTGTCGAAGCCTTCCACCGTGATGTGGGGAGTGGTATCAGCAGCCGGAGCGCCGGCCGTGGTGTTTTCCGGAATATGAGGGGTCATGATGCCTTCAGTTTACCGACACGGGGCAGTCCTAGTTCCGGCGCCGGCGCGGAAGGGCCGTGACGCCGTCGGGCAGAGGGGGGAGTCCGGCGAACGTACAGACCATGTCTGACCATGCTTCCAGATGGGCGGTGACGTCCGACGACGCCGGAGTCCAGGAAGCGCGCAGCTCGATATCGATCGACCCGGGCCGGTCGGAAAGTGTTCCAAAACTCTCCGATAGGACGCGGGTGGCGGTCCCGCCGGCCGCCCGGTAGGGGGCCTTGTGATTCTCTAGGGCCTCCACGAGCCAGGTCCAAGCGACGGTGCCCAGCATTTCGTCATTGCCCATTTCGGGCTCAAGCTGGGCCCGAATGTAGGTGACAATCCGGAATTCGCCGTCCCAGACTGCTGAGCCTTCCGGGTCGTGCAGCAGGATGAAGCGGCCCGTGGCCAACTCGGTGTCGTCGTCGTCCTCGGTGCCGGACGCCGCGGCCAGGGCCATGGCGGCGGGCCCGTGGACCGGTGTGGTGCCGCTGCCCGGTCCGGGCGCCATGACCTCGGCCCCGAGCGCCACGGCGAACGGTGCCAGGCGCGCCGGGGCGGGAATTTCCGCCAGG
The DNA here is from genome assembly GCF_023913835.1 of Pseudarthrobacter raffinosi. Taxonomy (NCBI): domain Bacteria; kingdom Bacillati; phylum Actinomycetota; class Actinomycetes; order Micrococcales; family Micrococcaceae; genus Pseudarthrobacter; species Pseudarthrobacter raffinosi. The sequence goes on from NZ_JAMXBG010000007.1 coordinate 166,984, forward strand.
CGCAGTTCACTGCGGCATTGGGCCTTCCTGAGGGTTCCCAAGGCGTGGAGAAATTCCGGGGGAACCTGGGCTAGTGCGTTCACCTTCGCAGATTACGCAACAGCAGGGGGGAGGCAGTGCAGGCTCGCCGTCGGCCGGCCCATGCTATCCGGCCTCCTTGCCCGCGTGATGGGCCGCAAGTTCCCTTCGGATCGCGGCCACAAAGGCGTCGACATCATCCTCACTGGTGTCGAAGGAGCACATCCAGCGGACCTCGCGGGCGGCTTCATCCCAGTCGTAGAACCGGAAGGACTCCCGCAGGCGGTCAGCTATGCCAGCCGGCAGGACGGCAAACACACCGTTGGACTCCGTCTTCTGCGTGGGCTCCACACCCTCGATCGAGTCCACCGCGGCGCGGAGGCGTGCGGCCATGGCGTTGGCGTGCGACGCCGAACGGAGCCACAGGTCGCCTTCCAACAGGGCGATGAACTGGGCCGACAGGAAGCGCATTTTCGAGGCAAGCTGCATGTTCATCTTGCGCAGGAACTTCAGGCCGTGGGCCGCTTCGGGGTTCAGGGCCACAACCACTTCGCCGTACAGCAGCCCGTTTTTGGTGCCGCCGAAGGAGAGGATGTCCACGCCGGCGTCGCGGGTGAAGGCCCGCAACGGCACGTTTAGGTGCGCGGCGGCGTTGGCCAGCCGCGCGCCGTCCATGTGGAGTTTCATGCCCTTGGCGTGGGCATGATCGGCGATGGCCCGGACCTCATCCGGGGTGTAGCAGGTGCCAAGCTCGGTGGTCTGGGTGATGGACACTGCCAGCGGCTGTGCCCGGTGTTCATCGCCCCAGCCCCACGCCTCGCGGTCAATCAGCTCCGGCGTCAGCTTGCCGTCCTGGGTGGGGACATGCAGGAGTTTGATCCCGCCAATCCGTTCCGGAGCGCCGTTTTCGTCCATATTGATGTGCGCCGTCGAAGCGCACACCACAGCCCCCCAGCGCGGGAGCAGCGACTGCAGGGAAAGCACGTTGGCCCCGGTGCCGTTGAACACCGGGAAGCATTCGATGCCGGTGCCGAAGTGCTCCTCCATCAGCTCCTGCAGCCGTGTTGTGTAGTCGTCCTCGCCGTAGGACACCTGGTGGCCCTCGTTGGCAGCCGCGAGGGCGGCCAGGACCTCCGGGTGAACACCCGAGTAGTTGTCCGACGCGAAACCGCGGACGGACGCGTCATGCAGCCGGGCGGCGGGATTTTCAACCCGAGGGGCGGCATCTGCCGTTGTTGTCATTGCTTGCTCACGTTCTCAGTCTAGGGAGGTTGGGTCCGGCCGGTCCGGGGCCAGCCTGTCAGCGGAATTTGCGGTCAGGGGGTCAGGAGCAGGCGCTGGCCGTTCAGTTCGGCTGCCGGGCGGCTGAACAGCCCGACGACGGCGGCGGCCAGGTCCTCAACGTCGGTGGCGCCGGGGAAGGTCCGTTCCGGGTGCGCCTTCCGGAGTTCCGCGTCCACCAGAGCTTTCACCACCAGGACGACGGCGGCGCCGCGCAAGGCGGTGCCCTCATCCGCAGCCCCGCGGGCCAGGCCCTCCGCCATCGCCAGGGTCCAGGTCTCGGCGGCGGCCTTCGCCGCCACGTAGCTGGCCGTCGCCGCCGTGGGCTTGTCCACCGCGGTGGAGGACACCACGGCAAACCTTCCGGTTCCGGCGGCGGCCAGGTCGGTGTAAAAGACCCGGGACACATTCCTGAGCGTCGTGACGGCGCCGCGCTCCAGGAAGTCCCAGTCGGCGTCACTTTGGTCCGTGATGCCCTTGGCGCCGCGCCAGCCGCCGACGAGGTGGATGACTCCGTCCACGCGCCCGGCGGTTTCGGCCAGAAGGGTCTTCCGGAGGGCCTGGACGTCGGCGAGATCCGCAAGATCGCACACCAGGGGAGTGACGCCCTCGCCCGCCCGCCTCGCCGCAGCGTCGATGCGCGTCCTGTCCGCGCCAACCGTGAAGACCCGGAACCCCGCCTGGTGCAAGGCCCCGGCCACCGCGATCCCGGACGGTCCGCTGCCGCCGGTGACCAGGACGTTCAGCCCGGGGGCATGGTCCGGAACAGGAGCCACCGGCGGTGCGTCGGTTTCCCTCACAGCGCGGACGCTGCGGTGATGCCGGCGGTGGATTCGATGACTGGACGCATTTTCTTCTCCAAGGCTTCGTAGAACATGGACAGCGGAAATTCGTCGTCCAGCACCTGGTCGGTGAGGCCGCGGGGCGGACCGGCGACGGGAAGCGCGTCGGGGCCCTTGGCCCAGACTGATGCGGGGTTGGGCGTAACCGTGGCGGAGATCAGCTGGTACGCGGCAAGCCAATGGGCCATCTTCGGCCGGTCAATGGAACGCCAGTAGAGCTCGTCGATCGAGGCGCCGAGGCCGATCACCGCGTCCGCCACCTGGTCCCAGTCGATGCTGAGCCGGCTGTCGGTCCAGTGCAGGACGTGGTGCTGATGCAGCCAGGCGAAGAGCAACTGTCCGCCGAGCCCGTCGTAGTTGCGCACCCGGTTGCCGGTGATCGCGAAGCGGAAGATCCGGTCGAAGATGATGGCGTACTGCACCAGTTTCGCGTGCCGGCGTGCTTCCGGCCCGGCGTCTTCGTCCTGTTCGATCCGGACGGATTCACGGAAGGCTGTGAGGTCGCAGCGCAGTTCTTCCAGCGAATACAGGAAGTAGGGCATCCGCTGCTTGATCATGAACGGGTCAAAGGGCAGGTCCCCGCGCATGTGGGTCCGGTCATGGATCAGGTCCCACATCACAAACGTGGCCTCGGTCAGTTCCTGGTCGGCCAGGAGTTCCGCGGCGCCCGCGGGCAGGTCCAGGGAGGTGATGTCTGCCGCCGCGCGCAGGACCCGGCGGAACCGGGCAGCTTCCCGGTCCGCAAAAATAGCGCCCCAGGTGAACGTGGGTGTCGCCCGGACGGCCACGGTTTCGGGGAACAGCACCGCCGAGTTGGTGTTGTAGCCGCGGGTGAAGTCCAGGAACCGGATGGGCACAAAGAGCTTGTTGGAATAGTCCCCGGCCTCAAGGCCGGCCACAAAATCGGGCCAGATGACCTCGATCAGTACGGCCTCCACGAGCCGGCTGCTGCTTCCGTTCTGGGTGTACATGGGGAAGATGACAACATGCTGCAGGCCGTCCTGGCGCTGCAGCTGGGGCTGGAACGCCAGCAGCGATGCGAGGAAGTCCGGGACGGCGAATCCAGCCGTGGCCCACGCCTGGAAATCAGCGACGACGGCGTCAAGGTAGGCCGCGTCGTGCGGGAACAGCGGTGCCAGTTCGGCAAGCGACTCCGTGATGGCGGCAACCTGCAGGGCTGCCTCGGCGTGATGGCCGGCATCAGGCACGGAGCCGTCCTGGACCTGCAGTGCCTGCAGGGATTCGGCGGCGCTCCTGAGGCGGAGCCAGGCGGGATTTTCGGCGGTGATCCTCGTAGGGGCCACGGTCACGGTGACGGTCATGGTGTGACTGCCTTTCTCATTGCTTGGGGCATCTACGGCGAGCGTAGCAAGCAACCAGAGTCTCTAACTCAAATCGAGCCTGAGCATAAGATACTCTCGGGCTCGAGGCGCCTCGCGGCTCCGCCAGATGTAGGCGGAGCCACGGCTGGCGGACTCAGGACTTCGTGGATTCTTCCCCCGCAGCGCCGCGCGGCACCAGTTTCAGGGACACCGAATTGATGCAGAAGCGCTGGTCCGTGGGCGTGCCGTAGCCCTCACCCTCAAATACGTGGCCCAGGTGTGAATCACAGTGCGCGCACCGTACCTCCACCCGCTTCATGCCGAGCGTCCGGTCGTGGATGTAACGGACGGTTCCCTCGGCGAGCGGTGCCCAGAAGGACGGCCAGCCACAATGCGAGTCGAATTTTTCGTTGCTCCGGAAGAGCTCGGTGCCACAGGCACGGCATTGGTAGACACCCTCCGTATGGGTGTCCACGTACTCGCCGGTGAAGGGGCGCTCCGTACCCGCCTGCCGCAACACGTGGTACTCCTCCGGCGTGAGTTCCTGCCGCCACTCGGCGTCGGATTTCCGGTAGGCGGGTTCCGCAGCGACGGCGTCGGCAGCCGGAACGGGGACGGAATCCGTGGCCTTGTTCTCGAAGATGCTCTTACCAAAGATGCTCATAGTCAGCTCAACGCTCAGGAGTCGCCGATAAATCCCGAACCGGCATACAGGTGGAGCACGGGGAGCCCCAACTGGTCCTGGGCTTTGTTGGCCCAGTCCGTGTGGAACGTATCCGCAACTGCGTGGGGACGGGTGATCACCACTGCCTGGGCTGCGCCGAGTTCCTTGACCTTGGCAACGAGGCCTTTAACGGCCCCGCCGTCCACTACCTCGCCCGTTACCCCTGCGCCCAGCCCCTCCAAGGCGGCAAGCGAGACGGACAGTGTCTCTGCAGCCTCGGCCCGTTCAACGGTGGGGTCCGGGGCGTGGGCGGTCAGTTCGCGGAACGCCTTAGCAACGTCCAGCAGGGAGAGATTCTCAAGGAAATCCACCAGCAGATGCCGTTTAGTGTTCCCTGGAACCAGCAGGACAAGGGGAGTGTCCTGCCCGTCCACCAGGCGTTCTATGTTGACGCGGTCGTCCGCGCCCAGGGGTTCTTCGGTCAGGATGACGATTGGATCGCTCATGGCATCAGCCTAGTCGTGCGCACCGGCGCCTGCATCCATTTGGGCCGCACGGTGCACGCGGTGTCATGAGCGCGGCGTCCCCGGGGCCGGCAGAATTCCGATGCCACGTGCCGGACGGAATATGGTCAACCCGTCTGCGGCAGTAAGAATGGTTCCATGGCACCTTCCACGCGCACCTCCACGTTGACGGCGGCAGTTCCGACCCAGGCCGACGGCCGTATGTCGCTGCGCGCCAAATGGGCGCTCGGCGGCGTCATTGGCGGCGGGGCCCTTGCCGGCCTGCTGGCCACCGGCTCCTCCGCGCTGGCGCTCTATTTTGCCCGGCGTGTGATCACTCCCGTCCGGCAGCGGACGGCGGACCAGGAAGTCCTCGCCGTGCTCCGGGAAGGGGGCGGCCGCCAGGTCATCCTGACAGCCACTCCAGAGACCACGGTGGAGGGTGTCTATGGGTTGTTTTTCGACGGCGGGAAGGGGCACGCCCGGATCGGGCGGATTGTGTCCTATTCGCCGGCGGACGGCACGGTCCTGCGCGAAGTGGAAGCCGTCTATGCCGGCGATCTTGATACGGCCCGCCGCGGATGGTGGAGCGGTGCGCTCTACCCGGATCCCGCCACCGCCGGCTTTGCGGCGGAGGACGTGCAGATCGACGTCGACGGCGGCACGGCACCGGCGTGGCTGGTCCGGGCCGGCGGGACGTCCCGGACCTGGGCAATCATGGTTCACGGCCGCGGGGCAACCCGCCAGGAGGCTCTCCGGGCGGTCAGCCCAGCCCTCGAACTGGGGCTCACCAGCCTGCTTGTCTCGTACCGGAACGACGGGTTGGCGCCATCGGCCGAGGACGGCCGGTACGGCCTGGGATCCACGGAATGGCACGACATAGAGGCCGCCATCGAGTTCGCCCTGGCCAACGGCGCCGAGGAAATTGTTCTCTTCGGCTGGTCAATGGGCGGCGCCATCTGCCTGCAGACGGCCGATCTCTCGCCGAACCGTCACCTGATCCGGGCCATGGTCCTGGACGCGCCCGTCATCAACTGGGTCAATGTGCTGGCCCACCATGCGCAGATCAACCGCATACCGTCCCTCGTTGGCCGCTACGGGCAACTGATGCTGGGCCACCCCGTGGGCCGCAGGCTCACCGGCCTGGCAGCACCCGTGGACCTCAAAGCCATGGACTGGGTGGCGCGCGCCGTGGAAGTCCGGACGCCCACCCTGATCATCCACAGCGTTGATGACGAGTACGTTCCCTATGAACCCTCCGCCCTTCTGGCGGAGCGGAATCCGGACATGGTCACGTTCGAAACGTTCAACCACGCCAGGCACACCAAGGAATGGAATGTCGATCCCGAACGCTGGGAGAACCTGATCAAGGCGTGGCTCCGGCCGCAGTTGGCTCCGCGGCTCAACCCAGGGCAGCACCGCTAAAGTGTGCGCGTGCCGATGGCGGCTGTCACCGCGGACGTCAGCCGGATGAGGTCAGCCGGTGCAAGCTCAACGTCCAGGCCGCGTTTGCCACCGGAAACCAGCATCGTCCCCAGATTGAGGGCGCTGCTGTCCACCACCGTGGGCGATGACTGGCGCTGGCCCAACGGCGAGATCCCGCCCAGGACGTAGCCGGTGCGGCGTTCAGCAGCCGCAGGGTCTGCCATCGAAGCCTTCCTGGCGCCCAGGGCGGCCGCGAATGCCTTCAGGTCAAGGCTTCCGCTGACCGGCACAACCGCCACGGCCAGCCGCCCTTCCACTTCCACCATGAGGGTTTTGAAGACCGACTCCGGAGCGATGCCCAGGGCTTCGGCGGCTTCTGTGCCGTAGCTGGCCGCGGAAGGATCGTGGGCATACGGATGCAGCACAAACGGAACGCCGGCAGCAGCCAGGGCGGCTGTGGCCGGCGTTCCGTTTGAAGAACTCTTGCGTCCCAAAGCGTTCAGTTTCCTGTTAGGAGGTCAGCTGATCAGGACGCAAGCCGGGACGTAGCGGCGACCTTGCGTTTGATCCGTCCCAGCATGGCGGTCATGCCACGCATCCGCAGTGGCGTGATGGCCCGCGTCAGGCCCAGCAGCTCCGGCATATCGTCCGGCACCGCCAGGATTTCAGCGGCGCTGAGTCCGTCGAGCCCCTCGTGGAGCACGCCAGCGAAACCCCGCGTGGTGGGGGCTTCCGGTGGCGCCTTGAAGTAGAGCCGAACGGCGTCGGCCGGGCCGGCGTCGTTCTTTTCCGTTTCAATCGTCAGGAACAGCGGCGACTGGCATTCCACCACCTGCTCCAGGAGCTCGGGGTGGTCCTTCAGCCGGTCAGGCAACTCCGGCAGTTCGCGCGAGAACTCAAGCAGCAGCTGAAGCCGATCGGGTTCGGTCAGGGCCTGGAAGTCATCGACGATTTCCGCCAATGCGGCGGGCAGGTCATGTGTAGTCATCTGTTCCAGTTTACGCCGGGACCGTGCCGCGTTCCGTGCCCTTGGCGATGGGAACACGGACGGCGTTGCCCCACTCGGTCCAGGAGCCGTCGTAGTTCCGGACAGTGTCAAAGCCCAGCAGGTACTTGAGCGCGAACCAGGTGTGGCTGGAACGCTCGCCGATGCGGCAGTAGGCCACCACGTCATCGCCGGCGGTCAGCCCGGCCTCGCCCAGGTAGAGGGCCTCGAGCTCTTCCCGGCTGCGGTACGTTCCGTCCGGCGCAGCGGCGCGCGCCCAGGGGATGGATGCTGCCGTGGGAATGTGGCCGCCGCGGAGCGCTCCTTCCTCCGGGTAGGCCGGCATGTGGGTCCGCTGGCCGGTGTATTCCTCGGGGGAGCGGACGTCAATGAGCGGCTTGCCGAAGTGTGCCAGCACATCTTCCTTGAACGCGCGGATGGGGGCGTCGTTGCGCTCCACCACCGGGTAGTCGCCGGGCGTCGGGGAGGTCCGCTCCGTGGTCAGGTCGCGGCCTTCGGCGATCCACTTGTCCCGGCCGCCGTCGAGCAGCCGGACATCCTCGTGGCCGAACAGCGTAAAGACCCAGAGCGCATAGGCGGCCCACCAGTTGGACTTGTCGCCATAGATGACCACGGTGGTGTCGCGCGAGATGCCCTTGGCGGCGGCCAGGGCGGCAAACGCCTCGCCGCCCACGTAATCGCGGGTCACGTCATCGTTGAGGTCCGTGTGCCAGTCGATCTTGACTGATCCAGGGATATGGCCGGTCTCGTAGAGGAGGACGTCCTCGTCGGATTCGACCACGACAAGGTTTCCGTCCGCCAAGGCGCCGCTTTGGAGGGCGGCTGCGAGCCATTCGGTGGACACCAGGCGCTCCGGGCTGGCGTAGGCGGCGAACTTCTCGTTCTGTTCAACTGCGTAGGACATGGTGATGGCCTTTCACTGAGACACACGGCGGATGCTGTAGAAGGAAAACCTGCCTCCCACACTAGCCACGGCCGGCCGCCCTGTCCGCCTCTTTGTTAACAGTGGGAAATATGGCCTTCGTCACGCCGGGGCCCTTGCCGGCGCCATCGCGGGGGAGGCCAGTGCCATTGCCGGTATTCTTTCTGGGGACAACCCACCAGCAGAACGGACCACCTTGGTACAGATCGAACAGCTTGCCGCCCGCACTCCGGCGGTTTCGGTGGATGAGCTCCTCAAGGGTTTCTATCCGTCCGCACGGTTCGGCCAGGTCTCCTTTGCCAGCTACCGGCCGGACCCGAACCAGCCGTCCCAGGCGGCGGCGGTCAAGGGGCTGGAAGGGTTCGCCGGGGGAGTTGGAGCAGGCGACGGCGATGGCCTGTTCAAGAAGTTCTTCACCAAGAAGGTCGCTACCAGGGCGGGGATCTACCTCGACGGAGGATTCGGCGTCGGCAAAACCCACCTGCTGGCCTCGCTGTGGCATGCCGCCCCGGGCCCCAAGGCCTTCGGCACGTTTGTGGAATACACCAACCTCGTGGGCGCCCTTTCCTTCCGCAAAACTGTTGAGGCACTGAGCCACTACAAGCTGGTGTGCATCGACGAATTTGAGCTGGATGATCCGGGTGACACCGTGCTGATGTCCCGTTTGATGCGTGAACTGGCCGACGCCGGCGTCAAGCTGGCTGCCACGTCCAACACGCTGCCGGGTTCGCTGGGCGACGGCCGCTTTGCCGCCGTCGACTTTGCCCGTGAAATCCAGGTCCTGGCGGACCAGTTCGACGTCATCAGGATCGACGGCGAGGACTTCCGCCACCGTGGGCTGCCCGCCGCCCCGGCACCGCTGAAGAACAGCCAGCTCGCCGCACAGATGAAGGCCGAGTTCGACGGCAAGACCGTGGCAGAGGACGAATTCAGTTCACTGATCGGCCACCTGGCCGGTGTCCACCCGAGCCGCTACCGGCAGCTCATCGACGGCATCGACGGCGTTGTGTGGCGCAACGTGGAGACCATCACCGAACAGGCCGTGGCGCTTCGCTTCGTTGTGTTGGCGGACCGCCTGTACGACAAGGATGTGCCCATCCTGGCCAGCGGCGTCCCCTTCGACAAGCTCTTCACGGACGAGATGATGCACGGCGGGTACACCAAGAAGTACTTCCGTGCGGTGTCCCGCCTGACTGCACTCGCCCGCGAGGGCCAGAACCACGAGCCGTCCTAGGCATCGGCCGGGGAAGCCGGACCATCAGTTAAACGCCAAAGGCGCGGGTGCCACCTCCCGGCGGGACCCGCGCCCCCTTGACGTGCTAGGGCAGTGCCCTGGCCAAATCCTTGTTACGGAGCCTTATCAACCGGCGGAACCGGGTTGACTGGCGGAGTCTGCTCGGTGGCAGGCGCTACGCCGGGTGTTCCGTCGTTCTTGTCAACGAGCTTGGAAGCGCCCTCCTGGACTTTGTCCACGTGACCGGTGTACTTACCGCCAGTCTTTGAGTCGACGAAATCGCCGGCTTTCGTGATGCCGTCCTTGATGGCCTGCTCGTTGCCGCGGATGAGACCCTGAGCCTTGCCCTTAAGATCGTCAATCAGTCCCACGAGCACCTCCCTTCAATCGCGGAGCCAGTTCGCTCCTCCGCAACCGATCCTAGCCCTGTCTGCCGGGCGTGCCAAGGTGCTGTGACAAATGTTGTAAAGTCCGTGCGGCGTATCCGGGCAATAAAAAAGCAGCTCACGGGGAGCTGCTGTGTGTGTGGGCGATACTGGGATCGAACCAGTGACCTCTTCCGTGTCAGGGAAGCGCGCTACCGCTGCGCCAATCGCCCGGAACCGGAAGGCCGGCCATTTCGGATTTATTACTGGGGTAGAGAGCGGACGACGAGATTCGAACTCGCGACATCCACCTTGGCAAGGTGGTGCTCTACCAGCTGAGCTACGTCCGCGTATGAAGTACACCCTGGCCGGTGGCCAGAAGTACTGCATGAAGCAAGTTTCCTTGCTTGGTGGGCGATACTGGGATCGAACCAGTGACCTCTTCCGTGTCAGGGAAGCGCGCTACCGCTGCGCCAATCGCCCATTTCGTCCGGCGTGAACCGGAATCCATGGTTTTCACCGAGGTGGGTACGGGATTCGAACCCGTGTGAACGGCTTTGCAGGCCGCTGCCTCGCCTCTCGGCCAACCCACCGTGTAAGCTCCGATTCCGAAAAACCTTAGCCGTGACAGTGTCCTGCGAGCGGACGACGAGATTCGAACTCGCGACATCCACCTTGGCAAGGTGGTGCTCTACCAGCTGAGCTACGTCCGCATTTGGGCCGCTGAATCCGTGCCGTTTCGGGCATTTCCTCGCGTTCCAACGAGTAAGAACTCTATAGGAGGTTCAGGGAATCTCCAAATCGAACGTGCTTCAACGGCGGCAATGCCCCTGGATCCCTGCAATCTAGGGGATTTTTCTAATTACAGGCGTGTAATTCGAGCGGCGTCCCGTCTCGATTTCCATAAACCCCGCCCGGTCGGCTAGCATTCAAAGGCATCGGGGCGATTGGCGCAGTGGTAGCGCGCTTCGTTCACACCGAAGAGGTCACTGGTTCGAACCCAGTATCGCCCACCGAGGAATCTGGTCCGTTTCCGCTCAGCCGAGCGGAAACGGACCTTTTTTGTGCCCGCCATTCTGTCAGCCCCTTGTGAAAGAGTCTTTGTATGACTGATCCACTCCTTGCCCACGCCACGGAATACGGCCGCATGTATGCGCGGTCCACCTCCGAACAGTTCTCCGTTCCGTCAATCACCACCGTCATTGGCCAGCAGCCGCACGGCCTGGACGGCTGGTTCGGTTACATGGGCGCCAGCAGCCTGGCGAAGGATCCGTTGCTTGCCGATTGCCTGGGCAGCCCGGCGAAAATCCGTCAGGCCGTCAACCGGGCCTCAAAAGCAGCAGAACTGTATCGCGACGAGGCCGCCAGACGCGGCGACCGCGTCCATAATTACTGCGAGCAGGTTGCACTCCGCGCCCTGGGCCGGCCCCACGCCATGAAGGAAACCCGCGAGGCATTGGCGGCCAACGGAGAGGAAGGCTTTGCCCTGCGGTTCGATGAGTGGTGGGACCTCTACAGCGTAGAGCCCATCGCACCGGAAATTACCGTCTGGAACAAGTCAGTGGGCTACGCCGGGACGCTGGACCTCGTGGCCAAAATCAACGGCCGGATCTGCGTCATTGATTACAAGACCAAGGGCACCACACGGGATGGCACCGTCAAGCCGCTGGATGACAAGGTGGTCATGCAACTGGTGGCCGGCATGAAGGCCGAAGAAAGCCTGGTGGATGCCGTGGCAGGGGAATGGGAGCCCTGGAAGTACGGCGAGGCCCCGCTGCTGCTGGCTGTGGCCATTGGCGAGACGGAAGTCCGTCCGGTCCGCGCCAACCCCGACGTCCTCAAGCACCACTGGTGGAAGTTCTGCGCCCTGCGCCGGGTCTGGGAACTGTCCGCCGATACGCTCGCCGCCGGGTCTGCGCTTCTTCCGGTGGCTCCGCCCGTCTCCGTGCAGGCCCGCAGCACCTAGCGGAGCACGCGTGCCGGAACTTCGCATGCCTGGAGTCCGGCTGCCCAGTCCCGGGACCGGTGCCCCTGCACCTAAACTGGACAGGTTCGCCATAACGCCCACCGTGAGGAAAGACAGCACATGGCCATTCTGAATATCCGCATCATCGGTGATCCTGTGCTCCGCACAGTGGCTGATCCCGTGACGGAATTCGGTCCTGAGCTCGCCAAGCTGGTTGCGGACATGACGGAAACCATGGAGGACGTGGATGGCGCCGGCCTCGCGGCCCCCCAGATTGGCGTCAGCCAGCGGGTCTTCACCTACCGGATTGACGGCGTGGAGGGCCACATCATCAATCCGGTCCTGGAAAACAGCGAGGACTTCCAGGCGGACCAGGTTGAGGGTTGCCTGTCCGTTCCGGGCCTGGCGTTCCCGGTCCGCCGCTTCCGCGCCACACGCGCCACCGGTGTTGACCTGAATGGGAATCCTGTCGCGGTGGAGGGGGAAGGCCTGCTGGCCCGTTGCTTCCAGCACGAGACGGACCACCTGGACGGCATCCTCTACACCGACAGGCTGGAAGGCGAGGACCGGAAAACGGCCCTGCGTTCCATCCGCAATGCCAACTATGACGCCATCACGGAACGCACGACGACGAAGCGAGCCAAGACGGTCGGGTCCAGTTTCGGGGGCTCGAGCGTTGGAGGCGCGAGCTCTGGTGGGGCCAGCTTCGGCGGCGGCGCCACCACATGAGGGTACTTTTTGCCGGCACCCCCGCCGTGGCCGTCCCGTCCCTTGATGCCCTCGTTGGGGCCGGCTTTGAGATCGTTGCCGTCCTGACCCGTCCCGACGCGCCGATAGGGCGCAAACGGGTGCTGACGCCGTCGCCCGTTGCAGCCCGCGCCGCCGAGCTGGGAATCAACATCATCCACGCCACCCGCGTGGACGAGGCCGTGACGGCGAAAATCGCCGCGGCCAAGCCGGACGTGGCCGCCATCGTGGCCTACGGCGGCCTGATTCCGCGCCCCGCCCTTGATGTTCCCCCGCATGGTTGGATCAACCTGCACTTTTCCCTGCTGCCCGCATGGCGTGGCGCTGCCCCCGTGCAGCGGTCCGTGATGGCCGGCGACGACGTCACCGGGGCAGTCACTTTCCTGTTGGAAGAAGGGCTGGACACCGGCCCGGTCTTCGGAACGCTGACCGAGGGCGTTGGCCCGGAGGACACCGCCGGAGCGCTGCTGGAGCGGCTGTCCCGCAGCGGGGCCGTGCTCCTTGCCCAGACGCTGTCCGCCGTGGAAGCCGGGAGGGCAGCTGCACAGCCGCAGGTCGGCGACGTTTCACTGGCCCCCAAGCTGACCATCGATGACGGCCGGCTCGACTGGAAGCAGCCCGCCCTGGCGATCGGCAGGCGCGCCCGCGGCGTGACTCCCGAGCCCGGCGCCTGGACCACCCTGGACGGACAGCGCGTCAAACTCGAACCTGTCCGGCTCCGGCCAAGTGACACTGACCTGCAACCCGGCGCAGTATTCCTCGACGGGAAGAGCGTCCTGGTGGGCACCGGATCCCACGCCGTGGAGCTGACGAGGATCCAGCCTTCGGGCAAAAAGATGATGGCCGCCGCCGATTGGGCGCGTGGCATGGCAACACTGGAAAGCGTGGTCTTCGAATGAGCGAATCCGGCGGTAATGCAGGCGGCACGGGCGGCAGCGGAAGCGGCGCCCCGGGCGGCGGACGCGGCAACAGCGGACGGGGCAAGGGCGGGCCGCGGGATTCCAGCCAGCGCAACGCCCAGGGCCACGAACGCAACCGCCCCTCCCAGCGGAGCTTCACCGAAAACGCTCCTGCGCAGCGGACCCGCCGGGCGGACCCCGCGCGGCTGGTGGCTTTTGAAGTCCTGCGCGCGGTAGCCGCCGAGGACGCCTACGCCAACCTGGTGCTCCCGTCCCGCATCCGCCATCACGGCCTGGACAAGCGCGACGCCGGCTTCGCCACCGAGCTCAGCTACGGGGCCCTGCGTGGCCAGGGCACGTACGATGCCATCCTGGCCCGCTGCGTTGACCGGCCGCTGGACCAGCTTGACCCTGCCATTCTCGACGCCCTGCGGATCGGCACCCATCAGCTGCTGGCCATGCGTGTCCCGGCCCACGCCGCCCTGGACCAGACCGTTGGCCTGGCCCGCGCCGTCATCGGTGCCGGCCCCTCCGCCCTGATCAATGCGGTGCTGCGGAAGGTCACGGCGCACACGCTGGAGGAATGGCTTGAGGTCCTCGTCGCCGGTGAAAGCGACGAAACCACCATCGCGTCCCTCCGCTACGCCCACCCCGAATGGATTGTCCGGGCCATGCGCCAGTCCTTGGTGGCCCACGGGCGGTCAGCCACCGAAATCAACGACCTGCTGGAAGCCGATAACGAAGCTCCGGTGGTCAACCTGGTGGCCTTGCCCGGCCTGGGCAGCCTGGATGAAGCCCTGGAGGGCGGGGCGACCCCCGGTGAACTCGTTGAAGGCTCGGCGCTCTCCAGCGGCGGAGACCTGGGCCGCCTCGCCTCCATACGGGAAGGCAGTACGCGCGTCCAGGATGTCGGCTCCCAGCTGGTGGCCCGCGCCATGGCGGCAGTGGACCTCGATCCCACCGACGGCACTGGAGCAGAACGCAGGAACGAAACCTGGCTGGACCTGTGCGCCGGCCCCGGTGGCAAGGCGGCCCTGCTGGGCGCGCTGGCCAACGCCCAGGGTGCCACGCTGCTCGCGAATGAACCGGCCCCGCACCGTGCCAAACTCGTCAGCCAGGCCCTGTCCGCCGTGCCCCGGGACGTCTGGCGCGTCCGGACCGGCGACGGCCGCGACGTGGGCACTGAGCAGCCGGAGTCCTTTGACCGTGTCCTGGTGGACGTCCCCTGCAGCGGGCTGGGTGCCCTGCGCCGCAGGCCGGAGTCCCGCTGGCGCCGCACCCCCAAGGACCTCGCGGACCTGGGGCCGCTGCAGCGCGCCCTGCTGAAATCGGCGCTGGACGCCGTCCGCCCCGGCGGAGTGGTTGCCTATGTCACCTGTTCACCCCACCCGGCCGAAACCACGGCAGTGGTCAGCGATGCCCTCCGGAAGCGGGATGACCTGGAGCTGCTGGACGCCGGTGCCGTGCTGGACAGCGTGAGCCTGACCGGGAACCTGGGCGCAGGCCACGATTCCACGGCGCAACTCTGGCCGCACATCCACAGCACCGATGCCATGTTCCTGGCCCTCATCCGGAAGAAAGCCTGACCCGTGAAAGGTTCCCCCATGCCGCAGTGCTGCATCAACCCCAGCATCCTGTCCGCCGACTTCGTCAACCTCGAAGCCGAACTGCAGCGCATCAGCAACGCTGACGCCGTGCACGTGGACGTGATGGACAACCACTTTGTCCCCAACCTCACCTTGGGCTTGCCCGTGGTCCAGCGGATCCAGGCGGTCAGCCCGGTACCGCTGGACGCCCACCTGATGATCTCCGACGCCGACCGCTGGGCGCCGGGGTTCGCCGACGCGGGCCTGGCATCCGTGACCTTCCACGCCGAGGCCTCCATTGCACCGGTCAAACTGGCCCGCGAACTGCGGGCCCGGGGCTCCAAGGCCGGCATGGCGCTGCGCCCTGCGACGGCCGTGGAACCATACCTGGACATGCTTGAGGAACTGGACATGCTCCTGATCATGACTGTGGAGCCGGGGTTCGGTGGCCAGGCGTTCCTGGACTTCACCCTGCCCAAGATCCGCAGGGCACGGGCAGCCATTGACGGCTCCGGAATCAATGTCGCTCTCCAGGTGGACGGCGGCATTACCGAGGAAACCATTTTGCGGGCGGCCGAAGCAGGCGCGAACGTCTTTGTGGCGGGTTCGGCTGTTTACGGCGCGGAGGACCCGGCTGCAGCCATTGGACGGCTCCGCGAAGCCGGCAGCATAAAGTTACGTGCTGCGTCCGCGGAATAGTCTGGGCCACCTTGTGGTTATGGCACAATAGCAACACACAATACGTGCTCCGGGGTCGGTGTAAGTCCGAACCGGCGGTGATAGTCCGCGACCCGCGAGCCGGCGCTTTCCCCTTCAGGGAAGGAACCGGCGGACGGTTGAACTGGTGAAATTCCGGTACCGACAGTTAAAGTCTGGATGAGAGAAGCACGTACAGCTGTATCTGCGGCGCCCTTTGGCGCTGCGGTCTTCTGCTGTCGTATACCCCCGGAGCCATCGCGGTTCTAGAGGGAAGGAACGACAACACACATGAACCCCTTGCGATGGCTCTTTGAAGCCAGGATTTCCCATGGTCCGGGAACCGAAGCCGCCGAACCGGTGGCTGCCCCATGACCCGGATCGAAACCGTCACGGCGTTCAGCGCCGCCGAAACCGCCGCCATGGACGCAGCGCTGGAAGCAGCCCTTCAGGGCCCGCGCGGAGCGAATCCGCTGGTGGGCGCCGTCGTCATCGATGCTGCCGGCCGCCAGCTGGTGACCGGGTATCACCGCGGCGCCGGCACACCCCACGCGGAAGCGGACGCCATCGCCCAGGCTGAGGCCGCCGGGCTGGACCTGAGCGGCTGCACGATGGTGATCACGCTGGAACCCTGTGACCACAGCGGCCGTACGGGGCCCTGCACCCAGGCGATCATTCGTGCCGGAATCACGGACGTGGTCTACGCCGTCGACGATCCGCACGACCCTGCGGCGGGCGGCGCAGCCACCCTCCGGAACGCGGGCGTCCACGTCCGCAGCGGGCTCGCGGCCAGCCAATCGTTCGAGTTGAACCGTCAGTGGTTCCTGGGAGTGGCCGCACAGCGCCCGTTCGTGACGCTGCACATCGCGCAGACCCTGGACAGCCGGATCGCCGCTGAGGATGGAACGAGCCAGTGGATCTCCTCCCCGGAGTCGCTCGCTGACAACCACGGACTGAGGCGGCGGATCGACGCCATCCTCGTCGGCACGCAGACCGTGCTCGTGGACAATCCCCGGCTGACAGCCCGCGATGCGTCCGGAGCCACAGCGGGCAAGCAACCGCTGCGGGCCGTGATGGGCCTGCGGGACATCCCGGCCGACGCCGCCGTCCGCGGTGACGACGGGAACGTGCTCCACCTGCCCACGCGGGATCCGCGGGAGGCGCTCTCGCTCCTCTACGCGGAAGGAATCCGCCACGTCATGGTGGAAGGCGGCTCACGCATCCTCAGCTCATTCCTGGCCGCCGGCCTTGTGGACGAACTCATTGTCTACCTTGCCCCCACCCTGCTGGGCTCCGGAACTCCCGCCCTCAACGGACTGGGAATCACCACGCTCGCGGATGCCCGGCACTGGGACTGGGACCCCTCCGACGGCGGCGCCGTCCTGACCCTGGGCCGGGACCTGAGGCTGCACCTCCGTCCGGTACCAACCGAAGCTCTTGAACCACACCTATCCCGCGCTGCCGCGGAACCAGCCATGGGAGGCTACTGATGTTTACCGGAATTATTGCCGAACAGGGACAGGTCCTGTCCGTGGAGCGGGACGGCGATGCCAGCGCAACGCTCCGCCTGCGGGCGCCCGGCACTACCGAAGGGCTCGGACTGGGCGGGTCCATCGCCGTCAACGGGGTCTGCCTGACGGCCACCGCCATCGAGGGCAAAGAGTTCAGCGTTGATGTGATGGGCGAAACCCTCGTCCGCAGCACCATCGGCGAACTTGCCGCCGGTGACTCGGTGAACCTTGAGCGCTGTGTCCCTGCCGGCGGCCGGCTGGACGGCCACGTCGTCCAGGGCCACGTCGACGGCGTCGGGCAGCTGCTGGAGCGCGAGGCGCTCGGCAACTGGGAACGCCTCCGGTTCGGTGTGCCGGCCAACCTCGCCCGCTACATCGCGGAGAAGGGCTCCATAGCGATCGACGGCGTCTCGCTCACCGTCACTGCGGTCAGCCCCGCCGCGGAGCCGGAGCCCTGGTTCGAAGTGGGGCTGATCCCCACCACCTTGGCCGAGACCGGCCTGGGGGCCAAGGTGACCGGCAGCAGGGTCAACCTTGAAGTGGACGTGCTCGCCAAATACACCGAACGCCTGCTGGCATTCAGCACCGGCGCAACCACCGGGGGCAAGCGATGAACGCCGCCGTCCGGCTGGAGCCGGCCGCGTCCGCCGGCCCGGTGCCTAGTGCAACCTTCGGACTTGACCCCGTGGAAGATGCCATCCGCGCCATGGCCGCCGGCCGGCCCGTGCTGGTGGTGGACAACGAGGACCGCGAAAACGAAGGCGACATCATCTTCGCCGCACAGCATGCCACCCCTGCCCTCATGGGATGGACCATCCGCTACAGCTCCGGCGTCATCTGCGTCCCCTTGAGCGGGGAGCGCGCCGAGGCCCTGGCACTGCCGCCGATGGTGGCAGTGAACGAGGACGCGAAGGGCACCGCGTACACCGTTTCCTGCGACGCGGCGGTGGGTGTCAGCACCGGAATCTCCGCCACGGACCGGGCCCTCACGGCCCGCGTCCTCGCAGACCCCGGCGCCGGACCGGCGGCCGTGACCAGGCCCGGGCATATTTTCCCGCTCCGGGCAGTTAACGGAGGAGTGCGTGAACGCCCCGGCCACACCGAAGCGGCCGTGGACCTCTGCCGGCTCGCCGGACTGGAGCCAGTGGGCGTGATCGCCGAGGTTGTGCACGACGACGGCGAAATGATGCGGCTCGACGGGCTGCGGAGTTTCGCCGCTGAACATGGATGCCCCCTGATCTCGATTGAGGATCTGGTGGCTTACCTTGAAGCAGGGGCCGGGGCTCCCGCCGACAGTGACACCGGGCCGGACGCCCGGGCGGAGTAGAGGAGTAATGATGACGGCTTCCGGAGTATCGGACAACAGCCACCAGAACGGCCACCACCGGGGGGCGGCCGGCAATGGCCGGGCCCACCACCCCGTGAGCGGCGGTCCCATTGTGCAGCTGCCCACGGCATTTGGCGATTTCATTACCCAGGCGTGGACAGACCTGGTCACGGGCGCCGAGCACCTGGCCGTGAGCTCGCCCAACCCGCCCAGGGAGGGCGTTGCCCCGCTGGTCAGGCTACATTCGGAGTGCCTGACCGGCGACGTCTTCAGCTCCTACCGTTGTGACTGCGGCGAACAGCTGGCGTATGCCCTGGAGCTGATCAACGAGTTCGGCGGCACGTTGCTGTACCTGCGCGGGCAGGAAGGCCGGGGGATCGGGCTGGCCAACAAGATCAAGGCCTATGCCCTCCAGGAAGCGGGCTTTGACACCGTGGAGGCCAACGAGCAGCTGGGACTGCCGGTGGACGCCCGCTGCTACAAGGCGGCCGCCCAGATCCTGGCCGAGATGGGCCTCCACGAGATCCGGCTCCTGAGCAACAACCCGGACAAAAAGAACAGGCTCGCCAAAGCCGGTGTGAAGGTGGTGGAAATGGTGCCCACCGAGGTTCCGTCCCGTGACCAGAACATCCGCTACCTGCAGACCAAAAAGGACCGCATGGAGCACCGGCTGATGCTGGACACCCACGTTGTCACGGTGCCAAGCGGCGCTGCCGACGATTTCGACCACGACCAAAACTGAACGGATCAGATTCACGCATGAGCGGACACGGCGCACCAGATATTGACCTCACCACCCTCAACCCGGCGGAAACGTCGCAGCTGCGGCTGGCCATCGTGGCAGCCAGCTGGCACACCCAGATCATGGACGGACTCCTGGACGGTGCCCTGCGCGCCGCCAAGGACGCGGGCATCAGCGAACCCACCGTACTGCGCGTTCCGGGCGCCTTCGAGCTTCCCGTCGCCGCCGCGCGGCTGGCACGGCACTTTGACGCAGTGGTGGCACTCGGCGTCGTGATCCGTGGCGGCACGCCGCACTTTGAATACGTCTGCCAGGCCGCGACGTCGGGACTGACCGATGTCAGTGTCTCCACCGGCGTGCCGGTGGGCTTCGGCGTGCTGACCTGCGATACGGAGCAGCAGGGACTGGACCGCGCGGGCCTGCCGGGCTCCAGCGAGGACAAGGGCCACGAAGCCGTGACGGCAGCCTTGGCCACCGCTGTCCTCCTCAAGCAGTACACATAGCAGCGGGCGGGCTGCCGGGGGGCGGTGTGTGTTCGCTCACATCGCGCCCGTCATGCAGCGGCCCGAAAGGCGCCCCCGGGCCGGCAGCAAGTAGGCTGTAGGGCGTGAAGAATTTCGAGACGCTGTTCGCTGAACTGAGTGAGAAGGCAGCCACCCGCCCGGCAGGCTCCCGCACCGTCGCTGAATTGGAGTCCGGAGTCCACGGCATTGGCAAGAAAGTCGTGGAGGAAGCAGCCGAAGTGTGGATGGCCGCTGAGTACGAATCCGATGAGGCCACGGCCGAGGAAATCTCCCAGCTGCTCTACCACCTGCAGGTTCTGATGCTCGCTAAAGGCCTGACCCTGGAAGACGTCTACAAGCATCTGTAGCCACTGCGGCACGCGGCGGTCACCAACTGCCGGCCCGTGCCCTGCGTGGCCCGTTTGCCTGATCCACAGACCTCCTAACCAAGAAAGACCCCCCATGCTGCGAGTAGCCGTCCCCAACAAGGGCTCCCTGTCCGAAGCCGCCTCCGCCATGCTGTCCGAAGCGGGCTACCGCCAGCGCCGCGACACCCGCGAGCTGGTCATGATGGACCCGGACAACGACATCGAGTTCTTCTTCCTCCGCCCGCGCGACATCGCTGTCTACGTCGGACGCGGAACCCTCGACGTCGGCATCACCGGCCGCGACCTGCTGCTGGACGCCGAGGTGGAAGCCGAGGAACTGCTGCCCCTGGGCTTCGCTGCGTCCACGTTCCGCTTCGCCGGACCGGTGGGCGACTTCGCCACAGCAGAAGAGCTTGAAGGAAAACGCCTCGCCACCAGCTACGACGGACTGCTCCGCGGCTACCTCGCCGAGCGGGGCATCAACGCCAAGGTGGTCCGGCTCGACGGCGCCGTGGAGTCTTCAGTACGCCTCGGCGTAGCTGATGCCATCGCCGACGTCGTGGAAACGGGCAACACCCTCAAGGCCGCCGGGATGGAAATCTTCGGCGAGCCGATCCTCAAATCGGAAGCGGTCCTGATCCGCCGCACGGGCGAAGGCGGAGCCGCGAACGGCACCGCCAAGGAGATTGAAGTCCTGATCCGCCGCCTGCAGGGCGTCCTCGTGGCACGCCAGTACGTGCTCATGGACTACGACATCCGCAAGGAACTCGTGGAACAGGCCGCCGCACTGACTCCCGGCCTGGAATCACCCACCGTCTCACCGCTGCGCGACTCCGACTGGGTGGCCGTCCGGTCCATGGTTCCGAAGAAGGAAACCAACCGGATCATGGATGAGCTCTACGACCTCGGCGCCCGCGCCATCCTGGTCAGCAGCATCCACGCCTGCCGTATCTGAGCATCCCGCCCGCTTCACGCCGCGCCGCAGAACCCACCCGAGAATTCCAGGAGTCCCCATGGCTGTAGCTGTACGAGTCATCCCCTGCCTCGACGTCGACGCCGGGCGCGTTGTGAAGGGCATCAACTTCGAGGGGCTCCGCGACGCGGGTGACCCGGTGGAGCTGGCGCACCGGTACGACAATGCGGGCGCCGACGAGCTGACGTTCCTCGATGTCACGGCGTCCTCAGGCAACCGCGAAACCACCTTCGACGTGGTCCGCCGCACGGCCGAGGAGGTCTTCATCCCGCTGACCGTGGGCGGCGGTGTCCGCGGTGTTGCCGAGGTGGACAAGCTCCTGCGTTTCGGCGCGGACAAGGCTTCCATCAACACGGCTGCCGTTGCCCGGCCGGACGTCATCAACGAAATCAGCCGGCATTTCGGTTCGCAGGTGCTGGTCCTGTCCGTGGACGCCCGCCGGACCCGCCCCGGGTCCCAGCCCACGCCGTCGGGCTTTGAAGTGACCACCCACGGCGGCCGCACCGGTACAGGGATCGACGCCATCGAGTGGGCCAGGGAAGCTGCCGACCGCGGTATCGGGGAAATCCTGCTCAACTCCATCGACGCCGACGGCACCAAGGACGGCTTCGACCTGGAACTGATCCGGCTCGTCCGGGCAGCCGTGAAAGTGCCGATCATCGCCTCAGGCGGGGCCGGCGAACCGGCCCACTTCCCGCCGGCCGTCGCCGCCGGAGCGGACGCCGTGTTGGCAGCGTCGATCTTCCACTGGGGCCCGGACAACATGATGTCCCAGGTCAAGCAGGCCATCCGCGACGCAGGCTTCGAAGTCCGCTAAGTGGGATCTCGCTCCCCACCCGCCCCCTATTCTCGCAAGCTCGAACAGGGAACCCGGCGGGCGTGGGCCCAGGCTCGATCACCGATTCCGGTGGTTGAGCTTGTCGAAACCTAGAGGCCGACTTCAGCCGACTGGAGCAGGGCGACGGCGTCCGGCTGACCTTCGAAGGTGACCAGGGCGTGGCGGGTCCGGCCGTGGGCGTGCATCAGCAGTTCACCCGGCTCACCAACGATCGCCACCGAAACCGGTGCCCGCTTGGCGACGTGCCGCGGCCCGGACGGGCGCACCAGCACAATGCCAAGGTCGACGCCACGGTAAAGGATGGCTGCCCGCTTGATCAGTTCGTCCCAGAGGGCGTCCGAGTAGGCCTCGTCGAGGGCGCGCGGCGCCCAGCGGTCCACAGCCCGGCGGATGTCCTCGGTGTGGACGAAATATTCGATCAGGTTGGAGCTCTCGTCCAATGCCTTGATGTTCATGGGGGACAAAGCCGGCGGGCCACCACGGAAGGTGTTCACGAGGCCGGTGTAGTCGTCAGCGGTTTTCAGCTTCGCCGCGAGCTTGGCGGTGGCCTTGTCCGAAGCCTTGGACAGGCGCTTGATGATGAGGCCAAGCCCTACGGCAGCCTTGCGTTCGCGAAGGTAAAGGTGCGCGGCAAGGTCCCTGGTGCGCCAGCCTCTGCAGAGGGTGGGGGCATCAGGGCCGGCCGCCAGCAGGGTTTCGGCCAGGACTTCTCGGGACGGTTCGACGAAATGCATCACTTGTGAAACTAGCACGAGAGCAGGGAAGTTGGGCAGCAGAACCGCCAGCCGATAGGTGCCCTTGTTCACACACTGTTTGTATGCCCGTTGGTGCATATTAGGGGCCGCTGATGAGGCACTAGACTTGGTCTGATGTCTGAACAGCCCGCCTCCGCCCCCGTAATAGTCCCGGCCCCCACCACAAGCCCGCTTCCGCACACTGTTGCGGCCGCGCTGAAGCGCGACGGCGCCGGGCTGGTTGCAGCGGTGGTCCAGCAGTTCGACACCCACGAAGTGCTGATGCTGGGCTGGATGGACGATGAAGCCCTGCACCGCACCATGACCAGCGGCCGGGTCACCTTCTACTCCCGTTCCCGCCAGGAATACTGGCGCAAGGGGGACACCTCCGGCCACGTCCAGTGGGTCAAGTCGGTTGCCCTGGACTGCGACGGCGATGCGCTCCTGATCCGCGTGGACCAGGTCGGCGCGGCGTGCCACACCGGCACCCGGACCTGCTTCGACGGCAGGGACCTGGATGTCCAGACCGGCGAGGCACTCTGACCCACGGCCCTTGGGCGGAAGACCTGCCCGCAGACAGACACTTTTGGCAGCATAAGACTGGCGCCGTTCCACACCCGGCGACATTCACGAGGCGACACACAAGAACAGGCGGCGAAGCATAGCCATGCAGGACCTTGGAATCATCAGCCCGGGCCTCGAGGAGTTCCGCGAACTCGCCGGCAGCAGCCGGGTCATCCCCGTCACGCTCAAAGTGCTGGCGGACGCGGAGACCCCTATCGGCCTCTACCGGAAGCTGGCCCAGGGCGAGCCCGGCACGTTCCTGATGGAGTCCGCGGCGGTGGGCGGCACGTGGTCGCGGTACTCCTTTATTGGCGCGAAGTCCCGGGCAACCCTGACCACCAAGGACGGCCAGGCGCACTGGCTGGGCCAGCCCCCTGCCGGCGTGCCCCTGGACGGCAATCCCGTGGATGCCATCCGCGACACCATCGAAGCACTGCGGACCAGCAGGTTTGACGGACTGCCGCCGTTCACCTCCGGCCTAGTCGGCTTCCTGGGCTGGGAGACGGTCCGCCACTGGGAACGGCTGACCAGCCCGCCGGAGGATGATCTCCACCTGCCCGAGATGGCGCTGAACCTGGTGACGGACATGGCCGTGCACGACAACCATGACGGCACGGTGCTGCTGATCGCCAACGCCATCAACTTCGATGGCAGCAACGACCGCGTGGACGAGGCCTGGGAAGATGCCGTGGCCCGGGTCAAGGCCCTCCTGACCACGATCAGCACACCAGTGGCCCAGCCGGTTTCGGTGCTGGAACCCGCCGCCCTGGATTTCGCCTCCAGCGTCGAGGAACGGTGGGACGAACCCTCCTACCTGGCCGCCCTTGACCGCGGCAAGGAAGCCATCGTGGACGGTGAAGTGTTTCAGGTGGTGATTTCACGCCGCTTCGAAATGGAGTGCGGCGCCTCACCCCTGGACGTGTACCGCGTCCTGCGCAACACCAACCCCAGTCCGTACATGTACATCTTCAGCCTCGAGGACGCCGACGGCCGGGAGTACTCGATCGTTGGGTCCTCGCCCGAGGCCCTGGTGACGGTGACCGGCGAAGAAGTCATCACCCACCCCATTGCCGGTTCGCGGCCCCGCGGCAAGACGGTGGAGGGAGACAAAGCCCTCGCCGAGGAGCTGCTGGCCGACCAGAAGGAACGTGCCGAACACCTGATGCTCGTGGACCTCTCCCGCAACGACCTGTCCAAGGTCTGCGTGGCGGGAACCGTGGACGTCACGCAGTTCATGGAGGTGGAGCGGTTCAGCCACATCATGCATCTGGTCTCCACCGTGGTGGGCAAGCTGTCCCCGGACGCCAACGCCTACGACGTCCTGAAGGCGACCTTCCCCGCGGGCACTCTGTCCGGTGCCCCGAAGCCCCGGGCTCTGCGCCTGCTGGACGAGCTTGAACCCCACCGCCGCGGCATCTACGGCGGCGTGGTGGGTTACCTCGACTTTGCCGGCGACATGGACATGGCCATTGCCATCCGCTCGGCCCTTCTCCGCGAAGGCCGCGCCTACGTCCAGGCCGGGGGAGGCATCGTGGCGGACTCGGTGAACCCCACAGAAGCCTTGGAGACCGTGAACAAGGCGGCCGCTCCGCTCCGGGCCGTACACACCGCCGGATCGCTGCACAACATCGCGGCGGAATCGCTCCCCGGCACCTCTCACATCAGCGACGCCGGCACCGCCGGGGAAAGCCAGGCCGCCGAATGACGGCGGCCTGGGCCAGGAAGTCCACACTGGTACTGCTGATCGCCGTCCTTGCGCTGGCCGTCTTCGGGACCACCACCCAGACCTGGATCACCGTCACCCTGGACGCCAATCAGGTGGGCCAGGCGGCAGGGGACCAGAACACCCTTCCGGTCCAGGGCAGCAAGGCCGCCACCACGGTGACAGCCCTGGCCTTGGTGGCCCTGGCGGGCGGACTGGCAGCGTCCATCGCCGGAAAGTTCGCGCGGTGGGTCATCACCGCCATCATCTTGTTGGCCTCCGTGGGCATCATTGCCGCGGCCGCCACGGTGCTGGCTGACCCGCTGGGCGCCGCGCAGGGCTCCATCGCCGCTGCCACCGGGGTCACCGGCGGGAACGCGGAAGTGGCTGCTACCGCATTCCCGGTCCTCGCCGTCGTCGCCGGTGCCCTGCTGGCGCTGGCGGCGTTGCTGATCATCCCCGCTGGCCGGCACTGGAAGTCGCGGACCAAATATGACGCAGCCACATACGGGGGGCCCGCCGGCAGTACGGCGGCCGCCACCGGTCCCGTGGACGAGATCGACAGCTGGGACCGGCTCTCGCGCGGCGACGATCCCACCTGAACCCCCGCTCGCAGCCAAACCCGAGCAGCCCGCTAAAACCTGAGCCCGGTCTGCCGATGGGCAGGTCACGGCCAAAAAATGGCAGAATGTAAGCAGTATTCATCCCGAGGAGATTCACATGAGCAAAGCACCCGCTTCCGTATCGAAATCAGGCACCCGGACCGTTGCCCCCGGCGTCGTTGACCACAGCCAGGAACTTGGCCACGGCAACAGCCCGGCGGCCTGGACCTGCGTGATCGTTATGCTGGTCGGCGCGCTCATCGCGTCCATCGCCTTTGTCATCGCCAACACCCCCATCTTCATCGCCGGCGCAGCCGTGATGGTCCTCGGCCTAGTCCTTGGCTACATCATGCGCAAGGCGGGCTACGGCGTCGAAGGCAGCAAGCTGAAGAGCTCCGGCCACTGATGGCGACTGTTCTCGACGACATCAATGCCGGTGTCTGGGAGGATATGGAGGCCAGGAAGCGCCTCGTTTCGCTGGCGGAACTGAAGGACCTGGCCGCGGCGGCGGCACCCGCCCGGGACGCCTGGTCGGCCCTCGGCGGCACCGCGGTGCAGCGGGACCAGTTCAAGGTCATCGCGGAAATCAAGCGGCGCAGCCCGTCCAAGGGCGACCTCGCCAGCATCGTGGATCCGGCAGCGCTGGCAGAGCAGTATGCCGACGGCGGCGCAGCCGTGATCAGCGTCCTCACCGAACAGCGGCGCTTCAACGGCTCCCTCGCGGACCTGGACGCCGTCCGTGCCCGCGTGGACGTTCCGCTGCTCCGCAAGGATTTCACCCTCGATGAGTACCAGATCTGGGAGGCCCGCGCCCACGGCGCGGACCTGATCCTGCTCATCGTGGCGTCGCTCTCCGACAGCCAGCTCCGGGAGTTCAGCGCCCTCAGCCGCGAACTCGGCATGAACGTGCTTGTGGAGACGCACACCGAAGAGGAGATCGAACGTGCAGTGGCGGCTGAGGCGCGCATCATCGGCGTCAACGTGCGCAACCTGAAGACGCTCGACGTCGACCGTTCAGTTTTCGCCTCCCTCGCCGGACTGATTCCGACCCAAGCACTGGTCATCGCCGAATCCGGTGTGCGCGGCGTGGACGACGTGACGCATTACGCCGCCAACGGCGCCAACGCCATCCTGGTGGGCGAGGCACTGGTCAGCGACGCAACGCCGCGTGAGCGGATCGCCGAATTCACGGCGGCCGGCGCTGCCGCCATCGCCGCCCGGGCCTAGTCCGGGCACCCGCCGGGCCTGGCGCCGGCGGCACAACACTTCCGAACGACCAACTTGAACAGGACGGTGAGACTGATGGTTGACGCACCCTCAGAAAACGCTGACAACAACGCTGCGGACGCTTTCCTGCAGGGCGGCTCCCTCAAGCACGCCCCGGGGCCATACTTCGGCGGCTACGGCGGGCGTTGGATGCCTGAATCGCTGATCGCCGCCCTGGACGAGCTCGAAGACACCTTTGAAAAGGCCAAGGCAGATCCCGAATTCCTGGCCCAGCTCTCCGATCTGAACAAGAACTACTCCGGCCGTCCCTCGCTGCTGACCGAAGCCAAGCGGTTCTCCGAGCACGCCGGCGGCGCCCGGATTTTCCTCAAGCGCGAGGACCTCAACCACACCGGATCCCACAAGATCAACAACGTCCTGGGCCAGGCCCTGCTGGCCAAGCGCATGGGCAAAACCCGCGTGATCGCCGAGACCGGCGCCGGGCAGCACGGCGTTGCCAGCGCCACCGCCGCCGCGCTCCTCGGCCTGGAATGCGTTGTCTACATGGGCGCCGAAGACTGTCGCCGGCAGGCACTGAATGTCGCCCGGATGCAGCTGCTCGGCGCCACCGTGGTGCCCGTGGTGAATGGTTCCCAGACCCTCAAGGACGCCATCAACGACGCCCTCCGGGACTGGGTCAGCAACGTCGACAACACGCACTACCTATTGGGCACCGCTGCCGGGGCGCACCCGTTCCCGGCCATGGTCCGCTTCTTCCACGAGGTCATCGGCGAGGAAGCCCGCGCCCAGATCCTGGAGCAGACCGGCAAACTGCCCGACGCCGTCTGCGCCTGCATCGGCGGCGGTTCGAACGCGATCGGCATCTTCCACGGATTCCTGGATGATCCGTCCGTGAAGATCTACGGCTTTGAAGCCGGCGGCGACGGCGTGGAAACCGGCCGGCACGCAGCCACCATCACCCTTGGCAAGCCGGGCGTCCTGCACGGCGCACGTTCCTACCTCATGCAGGACGACGACGGGCAGACCATCGAGTCGCACTCGATTTCCGCAGGCCTGGACTACCCGGGCGTTGGCCCGGAGCACGCCTACCTGGCCGACATCGGACGCGTCAGCTATGAGCCCATCACCGACAGCGAAGCAATGGACGCGTTCAAACTGCTCTGCCGGACGGAGGGGATCATCCCCGCCATCGAATCCTCACACGCCCTCGCGGGTGCCATCAAGGTTGGGAAGCGCCTCACCGAAGGCAGTGCCGACCCGTCCGAAACGGTGGTCATTGTGAACCTTTCCGGCCGCGGCGACAAGGACGTTGAGACCGCCGCGGAATGGTTTGACATGCTCGACGAGGAGGGCAAGGTCAAGGGCACCAACCTGTCCACCCGCAAGCCCAAGGGCCCTGCCGACAGGGCGGAAACTGAAGCCGTTCCCGCCACAGCTGCTACTGCCACCAATGCTGCGGACAACAACGAGGACCAGAACTGATGACTGAACAGACGGCCAGCAAGTCCGCCGCCGCCATCGACCGTGCGCGGGACGCCGGGCGCTCAGCGCTCGTGTGCTACCTGCCTGCCGGGTACCCGGACGTCCAGGCCACTATCGACGCCGGCATTGCCATGGCGAAGAACGGTGCCGACCTGATCGAAATCGGCATTCCGTACTCGGATCCTGTTATGGACGGCCCGGTCATCCAGGCCGCTACCACCGAGGCGATCGCCAACGGATTCCGGGTCGAGAGCGTCTTTGACGTTGTCGCCGGCATCACGGCAGCCACCGACGTCGCCGTGCTGGTGATGACCTATTGGAATCCCGTGGTCCGGATGGGTGTGGACGAGTTCTCGCGCCGGCTGGCCGAGGCCGGGGGAGCAGGGCTCATCACGCCTGACCTCATCCCGGACGAAGCATCGGAATGGTTCGCCGCCTCGGACAAGTACGGACTGGACCGCGTGTTCCTCGTGGCGCCGTCCTCCACCCCGGAGCGCCTGGCCATGACGGTCAAGGCAAGCCGCGGCTTTGTGTATGCCGTCTCCATCATGGGCGTGACGGGGACCCGCCAGGCCGTCAGCAGCAGCGCGGAGAAGCTCGTGGCCGACACGCACGCCGCCGGCGCCGAACGCGTCTGCGTGGGACTCGGTGTCTCCAACGCCAGCCACGTCCGCGAGATCGCAGCATACGCAGACGGTGTCATCGTTGGCACCGCGCTTGTTGCCGCCATCCGTGACGGGGGAGTCCCCGCCGTCGCCGACCTCACCCGGGACCTGAGCGCCGGACTCGTCAGGGAAGAAGCCTAACCACCATGCAGATCCTCCTTCAGGCCGCCGCCCTGGTGCCGGCCAGCATCCCCAGCCCGGACTGGTCCGGCTTCGACATCCCGCTGCCGTGGGGGACTCTGCGGATCCACGCCTATGCCCTGTGCATCCTCGCCGGGATCATCGTGGGCCTGTGGCTCACGTCCGTCAGGTGGGCCCGCCGCGGCGCGCCCGAAGGCAGCGTCTGGGACATCGTCATCTGGGCGATTCCCTTCGGCATCATCGGCGGCCGGCTCTACCACGTGGTTTCGTCCCCGGACGCCTACTTCGGGCCCGGCTTCGACGGGACCGGGGACCTGTGGCTCATCCCGCAGATCCAGCGTGGCGGACTGGGCATCTGGGGTGCCGTGGTTCTGGGCGTCCTGGGCGCCTGGATCGGCTGCCGCCGGTCCGGCGTGAAACTCACCGCCTTCCTGGACGCCGCGGCGCCCGGACTGCTGCTGGCCCAGGCCGTTGGCCGCTGGGGAAACTACTTCAACCAGGAACTCTTCGGCGGGCCCACCACCCTGCCTTGGGGCCTGCAGATTGATGCGGATAATCCCAACTTCCCGGCCGGAGTGCCGGTGGATACCCTTTTCCACCCCACGTTTCTTTATGAGTCACTCTGGAACATCGCCGGTGTGCTCATCCTGCTTGCACTCGACCGCCGATTCCACTTCCGCCGTGCCCGGCTCTTCTGGCTCTACGCCATGTACTACACCCTGGGCCGGGTCTGGATCGAAGCGATGCGGATCGACGACGCCGAACAGATCAACCTGTTCGGGATCACCACCAGGCTCAACGTCTGGACCAGCATCTTTGTCTTTGTGGCAGCACTCATCGTGTTCGTCCTCCTGGGATTGAAGGGCCGCCCGGAACCGGACACTCCCTTCCTGGCGGGCCGCGAGCCGGCAGCAGTCGAGGACGTGGACGCTGCGGGGGAAGAAGAGGCACCGGTCCGCGATGCGGACTCTTCTGTCTCGGATAGTGAATCGCGTGATAATCTCCCACATAACCAAAATGGTGCCCGGATCCCTTCCACCCCAACGGAAGAGGAACCGGCATTCCGGGACGGCGACAAGCCCGTAACGGAGTCGCCGGTAACCGGAAGTTCCCGCCACAAGGCAACGGAATCCGCGCCGGAGGCTGGCACGAACAAGTAGGACGCCAGCACGGCAGGGTAGCAGAGTCAACACTCGGAGCGCCCACATACCACAGCGTCGTGGCAACAGGGCCCATCCGGCCAGCAGACAGCAGCTGGCCGGTCAAGTCCGGGTCACGGGCCTGCGTAACTCTTCGTTCAGCAGGCCGGTCTGGCCTACAATTTCCAGTAAATAACACTTTGTTGTGCCCATCACATCGGCGCTTACAAGGCGGGCCAACGGTGTCCCTTCCATACGCACGATCTCGAGGAAGGACGTCTTCAATGACCCATCTTCATAGCCCACGTTGGTCCGAAAAAATAGGATCGCAGGGCCCCGTCTCCCCGTTCAAGCGCTTTGCCGCGCTGCCCGAGGCCCGGGGTCTGTACAACCCAGAGAACGAAAAAGACGCCTGTGGCCTGGCGATCATCGCCACGCTCCGCGGCGAGCCCGGCTACGACATTGTCGACGCCGCGCTGACCGCGCTCCGCAACCTGGAGCACCGCGGTGCTGTGGGTGCCGACGAGGGAACCGGTGACGGCGCCGGCCTGCTGATGCAGATCCCGGACGAGTTCTTCCGCGCCGTCACAGAATTCGAACTCCCCGCACCGGGCCAGTTTGTTGCGGGTACCGCCTTCCTGCCTGCCGAGCAGCGCGAAGCCGACGCCGCCAAGGCCGGCATTGAAGGTCTTGCCGCCGATGAAGGCCTGACCGTGCTCGGCTGGCGAGAAGTGCCCATCGTCGCAGACCTCGTGGGCGCCATGGCCCGCGCCTGCATGCCCTACTTCTCACAGCCCTTCCTTGCCTCGGCAACCGGCGAGGAACTGGACCGCAACGAGCTCGACTCACGCGCCTGGCGGATCCGCAAGCGTGCCCAGAATAAGTTCGGCGTGTACTTCCCGTCACTGTCCTCGCGCACCATCGTCTACAAGGGCATGCTCACCACGGCCCAGCTGGAGCCGTTCTACCCCGATCTCTCGGACAAGCGTTTCAAGACCAAGCTGGCGATCGTCCACTCGCGCTTCTCCACCAACACGTTCCCGTCCTGGCCGCTGGCCCAGCCGTTCCGCACCATCGCCCACAACGGTGAAATCAACACCGTCAAGGGCAACCGGAACTGGATGCGCGCCCGTCAGTCCCAGCTCGCCAACCCACTGCTGGGTGACTCCCCGGAAGAGCTGTACCCCATCTGCACCCCCGGCGCGTCAGACTCCGCGTCCTTCGACGAAGTCGCCGAGCTGCTGTGGCTCTCCGGCCGCCCCATCACGCACTCGATCATGATGATGATCCCCGAGGCCTGGGAAAACCACGCCACCATGGATCCGGCACGGCGGGCGTTCTACGAATACCACTCCCTGCTCATGGAACCGTGGGACGGCCCCGCGGCCGTCTCCTTCACCGACGGCAACCTCGTCGGCGCCACCCTGGACCGCAACGGCCTGCGCCCCGGACGCTACTGGATCACCGAAGACGGGCTGATCATCTTCGCGTCCGAGGTGGGCGTGATCGACGTCGAACCCTCCAAGGTGGTCAAGAAGGGCCGGGTTTCCCCGGGCAAAATGTTCCTCGTGGACACCGACGCCGGCCGCATCATCGACGACGAAGAGGTCAAAGCCGAGGTCGCTGCCGCGAACCCTTGGGCCGAGTGGGTCAAGGACAACCTGATCGACCTCAAGGACCTCCCCGAGCGCGAACACGTGGTTCACACCGCCGCGTCCGTCAACATCCGCCAGCGGACCTTCGGGTACACCACCGAAGAGCTCAAGATCCTGCTCGGCCCGATGGCCCGCACCGGCGCCGAGCCGCTGGGTGCCATGGGCTCCGACACCCCGATTGCAGTGCTCTCCAAGCGTCCCCGGCTGCTCTTTGACTACTTTGTGCAGTCCTTCGCGCAGGTCACCAACCCGCCGCTGGACGCCATCCGTGAAGAGCTGGTCACGTCGCTGACGTGCGCCATCGGCCCGAACGGCAACCTCTTGGACACCAAGCAGGTCCGCCAGCCGCAGGTCATGCTGCCGTTTCCCGTGATCAACAACGACCAGCTCGCCAAGATCGCCAACATCGAAACGCCCGACGGCGACCGCGTGGCCATGAAGGTCCGTGGCCTCTACCGCCCCGAAGGTGGCGAGAACGCCCTGCGTGCCCGGCTCACCGAGATCTGCGAGCAGGTGTCCGGCGCGATCAACCGCGGCGTGCAGTACGTTGTGCTGTCCGACCGTGACTCGAACGCGCAGTGGGCGCCGATTCCTTCGCTGCTCCTGGTCAGCGCCGTGCACCATCACCTGCTGCGCAGCGCCAACCGCACCAAGACCGCCCTGGTGGTCGAGGCCGGCGACGTCCGCGAGACGCACCACGTGGCTGTCCTGATCGGCTACGGCGCCTCCGCCGTGAACCCGTACCTGGCCATGGAATCCGTGGAGCAGCTGATCACCGCCGGTGACGTTGTTGGGGTTACCCCGCAGGACGGCGTCTACAACCTGATCAAGGGCCTCGGCAAGGGCGTCCTGAAGATCATGTCCAAGATGGGCATCTCCACTGTTGCGTCCTACACCGGTGCGCAGACGTTCGAGGCCCTGGGCCTCGGACAGGAACTGGTGGACGAGTTCTTCGCCGGCACGCACTCCCAGCTGGGCGGCGTGGGCCTGGACGTTATCGCCGCCGAAGTTTCGGCGCGGCACCAGATGGCCTACCCGGAAGGCGGCATCGAATTGCCGCACCGCCCGCTCCTGGGCGGCGGCGAGTACCAGTGGCGCCGCGACGGCGAGCCGCACCTGTTCAACCCGGAGACCGTCTTCCGCCTCCAGCACGCCACGCGTGAGCGCCGCTACGACATTTTCAAGGCGTACACCAAGGGCGTGGATGACCAGTCCGAGAACCTGATGACCCTGCGCGGGCTGCTCAAGTTCAAGAACGACCGTCCCGCTGTTCCGTTGGAGGAAGTGGAGCCCGTCTCCAGCGTTGTGAAGCGTTTCTCCACCGGCGCCATGAGCTACGGGTCCATCTCCAAGGAAGCCCACGAGACCCTCGCGATCGCCATGAACCAGTTGGGCGGGAAGTCCAACACCGGTGAAGGCGGCGAGGACGTGGACCGCCTGCTGGACCCGAAGCGCCGTTCTGCCGTCAAGCAAATCGCGTCGGGCCGGTTCGGCGTCACCAGCCTGTACCTGACCAACGCTGACGACATCCAGATCAAGATGGCCCAGGGTGCCAAGCCCGGCGAGGGCGGCCAGCTGATGGCGCAGAAGGTGTACCCATGGGTTGCCCGGACGCGCCACTCGACGCCCGGCGTCGGCCTGATTTCACCGCCCCCGCACCACGACATCTACTCGATCGAGGACCTCGCGCAGCTCATCTATGATGCGAAGCGCGCCAACCCCTCGGCCCGTGTGCACGTCAAGCTCGTCTCCGAAGTGGGGATCGGCACTGTGGCGTCGGGTGTCACCAAAGCGAAGGCCGACGTCGTACTGGTCTCCGGCCACGACGGAGGGACCGGCGCGTCCCCGCTGAACTCGCTCAAGCATGCGGGTGTGCCGTGGGAGCTGGGGCTCGCGGAGACGCAGCAGACGCTGATGCTCAACGGCCTGCGCGACCGTGTAGTGGTCCAGGTGGACGGCCAGCTCAAGACCGGCCGCGACGTCGTTATCGCCGCGCTGCTCGGCGGCGAGGAATTCGGTTTCGCCACCGCCCCTCTGGTGGTGGAAGGCTGCATCATGATGCGCGTCTGCCACCTGGATACCTGCCCGGTGGGCGTCGCAACGCAGAACCCCGAACTGCGGGCCCGCTTCACCGGCAAGCCCGAATTTGTGGTCAACTTCTTCGAATTCCTGGCCGAGGAAGTCCGCGAGATCCTCGCGGAACTCGGCTTCCGGAGCATCGAGGAGGCGATCGGCCACGCCGAGGTGCTGGATGCCCGCGAAGCGATCAACCACTGGAAGGCCGACGGCCTGGACCTGGACCCGATCCTGCACGGACTCGAGTTCGACGACGACGCTCCGCTGCGCAACATGACCTCGCAGAACCACGAACTGGACAAGCACTTTGACCAGCGGCTGATCACCATGGCCACGGAAGCGCTGACTGACCGCAGCCCCGTGAAGATCGCGGTGGACGTGATTAACACGGACCGCTCCGTGGGCACCATGCTTGGCCACACGGTGACCAAGACGTTCAGCACGGACGTGCTGGCGCCGGACACCATCGACATCACCCTGACCGGTACCGCGGGACAGTCGCTGGGCGCCTTCCTGCCCGCCGGCATCACGCTGCGCCTCTTCGGTGACTCGAACGACTACGTGGGCAAGGGCCTTTCCGGCGGGCGGATCATCGTCCGGCCGGACCGCACCAACGTGTTCAAGGCCGAAAGCAACGTCATTGCCGGCAACGTGATCGGCTACGGTGCCACCAGCGGCGAGATGTTCCTGCGCGGCCAGGTGGGCGAACGCTTCATGGTCCGCAACTCCGGAGCCACCGCAGTTGTCGAAGGCATCGGCGACCACGGCTGCGAGTACATGACCGGCGGGCAGACGCTGATCATCGGCCGCACCGGACGCAACTTCGGCGCCGGAATGTCCGGCGGTACCGCCTACGTGCTGGACCTGCAGACCACCCAGGTCAACAAGGACGCCCTGCAGTCCGGCGAACTCCAGCTCGTTGAACTCGACGCCGAAGACAGGGACATTGTCCACGGCCTGCTGGTGAAGCATGTCGAGGAAACGGAATCGCTCCACGCGGCGCGGTTGCTGGAGAACTTCGACGATACTGCTGCCCGCATTACCAAAGTGCTGCCGCGCGATTACGCGGCAGTCCTGCAAACCCGTCTGGACGCCATTGAAGAGGGCCTTGACCCTGATGGCGAAGAAGTATGGGCTCGAATCCTGGAGGTGACCGGTGGCTGATCCACGCGGATTTCTTAAAGTACGCCAGCGTGAAACCCAGCCGCGCCGCCCCGTTCCGGTCCGCATCATGGACTGGAAGGAAGTCTATGAGGCCCAGGAAAAGGGTGTCCTGAAGGCCCAGGCCGGCCGCTGCATGGACTGCGGCGTGCCGTTCTGCCACCAGGGCTGCCCGCTGGGCAACCTCATCCCCGAGTGGAACGATCTCACCTGGCGGGACAAGGGCGAGGAAGCGATTGAGCGGCTGCACGCCACCAACAACTTCCCCGAGTGGACCGGCCGGCTTTGCCCGGCGCCGTGTGAGGCGTCCTGTGTGCTGGGGATCAACCAGCCTGCGGTCACCATCAAGCAGGTTGAAGTGTCCATCATCGACGAAGCGTTCGAAAACGGCTGGGTCAACCCGCTGCCTCCGACGCGACTGACCGGAAAGACCGTTGCCGTCGTCGGCTCCGGGCCTGCCGGCCTGGCCGTGGCGCAGCAGCTGACCCGGGTGGGGCACACCGTTGCGGTGTACGAGCGTGACGACAAGATCGGCGGCCTCCTCCGCTACGGCATCCCCGACTTCAAGATGGAAAAGGAGCAGGTGGACCGCCGCGTTGAGCAGATGAAGGCGGAAGGCACCCGCTTCCGCACCGGCGTCGCTGTGGGTACCGACGTGACGTGGGAGCAGCTGCGACGCCGCTACGACGCCGTCGTGGTTGCCACCGGCGCCACCGTCCCGCGGGACCTGCCCATCCCGGGCCGTGACTTCGAAGGCGTGCACTTTGCCATGGATTACCTGGTGCCGGCCAACCGCGTTGTCGCGGGGGAGACGGTGGAGAACCAGATCCACGCCAAGGGCAAGCACGTGGTGATCCTGGGCGGCGGCGATACCGGTGCTGACTGCCTCGGTACTGCGCACCGCCATGGAGCCGCATCCGTGACCACCCTGGCCATCGGCAAACAGCCGCCGGCCGAACGCGCCGGGCACCAGCCCTGGCCCACGTTCCCCACCCTGTTCGAAATGGCCAGCGCCCACGAGGAAGGCGGCGAACGCACGTACCTCGCCTCCACCGTGGAGTTTGTCGGCGAGAACGGCAAGCTTACCGGCGTCAAGGTTGCCGAAACGGAATTCGTTGACGGTAAGCGGCTCCCGAAGGCCGGCACCGAACGGATCATCCCGGCGGACCTGGTCTTCCTGTCGCTGGGCTTCACCGGAGCCGAGCCTGCTGGCATCACCGAGCAGGTCAGCGCCGAATTCGACGGGCGCGGCAACGTGACCCGCGACGGGTACTACATGACCAACACGGAGGGCATCTTCGTGGCCGGCGACGCCGGACGCGGGCAGTCGCTTATCGTATGGGCCATCGCTGAGGGCCGGGCCTGTGCGGCCGCCGTGGACAAGTTCCTCATGGGCAGCACCATCCTGCCGGCGCCGGTGGCTCCGACGGACCGGGCCATCGCGGTTCTCTGACAGCCGTCAGTTCGCCGCGGATTAACCTCCACAACAACTTAACCAATGCAGGACGCTACTAGGGTAGGTATATGAGACGCGCTAAGATTGTGGCCACTTTTGGCCCGGCAATTGCCAGCTTTGAGAACACCCTCGCGGTGTTGGAAGCCGGTGTGGATGTTGCCCGGATGAACATGAGTCACGGTGACTACACCGTGCATGACAACACCTACGAGAATGTCCGCAAGGCAGCAGCCCAGCTGAGCAAGCCTGTGGCCATTATGGCTGACCTGCAGGGCCCCAAGATCCGTCTTGGGCGCTTCGTGGACGGCCCGCACGCCCTCGCCGAGGGTGACATCTTCACCATCACCACCGAAGACGTTCCGGGCACCAAGGAGATCTGCTCCACCACGCTGAAGAGCCTCACCGAGGACGTCAACGTGGGGGATGCCCTGCTGATCGACGACGGCAAGGTGGCCCTGCGGGCGATCGAGGTCGACGACGTCAAAGTCGTTACAGAGGTAACCGTCGGCGGGATGGTGTCCAACAACAAGGGCATCAACCTTCCCGGCGTTGCGGTCAACGTGCCGGCGCTGAGTGAAAAAGATGAGGACGATCTCCGCTGGGCCATGCGCCGCGGTGTTGACATGGTTGCACTGTCGTTCGTTCGCGACGCCTCGGACATCACCCGTGTGCACGAGATCATGGACGAAGAAGGCCGCCGTGTGCCGGTCATCGCCAAGATCGAAAAGCCGCAGGCAGTGGACCAGCTCCACGAGATCATTGACGCCTTTGACGCCATCATGGTGGCCCGTGGCGACCTCGGGGTGGAACTTCCGCTCGAGGAAGTGCCGATCGTGCAGAAGCGCGCCATCGAACTGGCACGCCGCTGGGCGAAGCCGGTCATCGTGGCCACGCAGGTCCTCGAATCCATGATCGACAACCCGCGCCCCACCCGTGCAGAGGCCTCCGACTGCGCCAACGCCGTGCTCGACGGTGCAGACGCCGTTATGCTCTCCGGCGAGACCAGCGTGGGCAAGTACCCGATCGAAACCGTCAAGGTCATGGCCAGGATCATCGAATCCACCGAGGTCCACGGCCTGGAACGCGTTCCGCCGCTGGGCACCAAGCCCAAGACCCGTGGCGGCGCCATCACCCGCGCCGCCGTCGAAATCGCCGACCAGCTGGATGCAAAGTACATCTGTACATTCACCCAGTCCGGCGACTCCGCGCGCCGCCTGTCGCGTCTGCGCCCCATCAGGCCGGTATTCGCGTTCACTCCGTTGGAGCACGTGTGGAACCAGCTGGCGCTGACCTGGGGCATCCAGCCGGTGCTGGTTCCCATGGTGGGCCATACTGACGAGATGACCGCGCAGGTTGACCGCAGCCTGCTCGAAATGAAACTCGTCGAAGACGGTGACCTGGTGATCATTGCCGCCGGGTCCCCTCCCGGAAAGGCTGGTTCCACCAACTCGCTGAAGGCGCACAGGGTGGGCGACTTTGCAGACGCCGGCAGCCTGGGCGACGCCGGCGAAGGTGCCCCCAGGGAGAAGCTCGGCCCCTGGCCAACGGCATAGCAACCTAAAAGGAAGGACCCCTGCCAGTTTGGCAGGGGTCCTTTTCTTTGCTCCGGTGATTGTGCTTGTCCGGTGATTGAGCTTGTCGAAATCCCGACAGGCTCAATCCAGAATCTTTTAGTTGACCTGGTTGATAATGGTTTCGGCAACCTCGCGCATGCTGAGGCGGCGGTCCATGGAGGTCTTCTGGATCCAGCGGAAAGCCTCCGGCTCCGTCAGGCCCATCTTGGTGGTCAGCAGGCTCTTGGCGCGCTCGACGAGCTTGCGGGTGGCGAACTGCTCCTGCAGGTCCGATACTTCGCTTTCGAGGGCCTTGATTTCCTCGTGGCGGGAGAGCGCAATTTCCAGGGCCGGGATGAGGTCGGCCGGGGTGAAGGGCTTGACCACGTAGGCCATGGCGCCGGCATCGCGGGCGCGCTCCACAAGTTCCTTCTGGCTGAAAGCCGTCAAAAGGACCACGGGGGCGATGCGGGCCTTGACGATCTTCTCGGCTGCGGTGATGCCATCCATAATCGGCATCTTGACGTCCATCAGGACGAGGTCCGGCTTGAGTTCCTCGGCGAGCTGCACGGCCTTCTCGCCGTTGTCTGCTTCGCCCACCACGTCATAGCCTTCGCCGCGCAGGATCTCGATGATGTCGAGTCGGATGAGGGTTTCATCCTCGGCCACAATGACGCGGCGCGCCGGCTGGGACGTGGGTTTTGACTCCGTTTGTTCAGTCACGGGATCTCCTTGGAAAGGTACGGCGGGAACATCACCATCTTAGGTGCGCCCGCGGCCGTAGTTTGATCTGCATGGTCTATTGCGGCGTCAGCGGCGCGATTCTGGAATTCAGCCTATCTGCATGTAGAGTAATTCCGCGTACGTGAAGCGATCGCGTTGCTCACAATCAGCTGTGGGCGTACCGGTTTGCACAGCGTATTCCGCGCCCGAGTGGCGGAATTGGCAGACGCGCCGCACTCAAAATGCGGTATCGAAAGGTGTGTGGGTTCGAGTCCCACCTCGGGCACAGTGTTTCCGCAGGTCAGGGGCTTTTTTGGTGTTTCTTCGTGTGGACAGTGTCCACACTCTTGCCTCTGATCTGATGTTCCGGGTGTGTGGGGTCCCGGAAGGCGTATTCGGTTGTGTGGGGGAGCGGCTGACTACGGCGGACCGGGTGCCGCCCCGTGGGGCCTCTTCTGGGAGCTCATCCTCCTTCGTCCTTCCGTTGGGTTTTCGCGTTCACCACTTCATGGTGGCTAGAACCGCCTACAACATGACCTGCTGATTATTTTTTAGATCGACCCAGGGTTGCGGCCGGTCTGGATTTTCCGCTCTGATACCTGTTCATGCAGGAATGCGGGGGGAACGGCATGACATGGCAACTGATCCGGAGCAGATCATGAGCTCGCTGAGCCTGCCCAGGTGGTAGCCGGGGTCGGCTTCGAGGGCGAGTTGCAGGAACTGGTGGGCCTTGCTGCCTCTGCCTTCCCACCAGTTGATGAAGGCGATGGCGGTGAGGATTGGGGCGGAGTGTCTGGTGCTGCTGCGTGTGTATGCGTGCAGCAGCACCTGCTCTGCCCACTTGACCCGGGACCAGTGCGGGTTGCTGTTCGTCTGGGCCAGGAGGACACGGTTCATGGGTTCGTCGATTCCGGGGATGTCCGCCATGAGTTGATCCCGAATGGTGGGGAACTGGAGGCTCGCGATCAGGCTGATGATTTGCTCGTCGGTCGGAAAGGATTTTCCGGCCAGCATTTCCGTCCAAAGCGTCCGGGCCCGGTCCCTGACACCCTCGACGTTCAGGCTCTGCATTGATTTCACGCAAGTTTCCCTCCGTCTCCAGCACAACGTTGTTGTCTTCGCCCGTGCCCTGGTCTCGCCCGTCATCGACGGGCACCCTCTCGGCTGCCACCGGCCGTAGGTCCCGGACCGATCGTGTTCGTCAAGCTCGTCCAGGTCCTCGTGCCCGGCGCCGCCTACGAGAAGATCGCCGAAAGCACCTGCTCGGCCACCACCGTCCGGCACCGGGGAACGGGCACATCGCCGCCGGAATCTTCGAAAAGCTCGAGCAGCTATGCCTGGAAGCCTATGACCGCATCGTCGGCATGGAATTCGTGGACCTGGCCGTGAACGGATGCATCGTCAAAGCCCCCTGCGGCGGCGAGGCCGCGGCCCGGTCCCCGGTGGACCGCGGCAAGTCCGGCACCAAACGCTCCCTGCTGGTCGACGGCAATGGCAACCCCCTGGGCACCGTGGTCGCGGCGGCAAGCGCCACGAGTCGCACAGCTGGCTGACCGGCAAGCCCGAAAACGTTCGCTGATCGCCTACGACCAATGAATCCAATAGGAATTGATCAAATTGCGCCCCTGGGCTCGGCATGCATCTGTTTTCCTCCATCACGCGGGCGGAACAGCCGCGAGTTCCGCGGCTTGGCGCTTCTGCGGCGTCGACGTCGCAAAGCTCGGCTACCAGGGGCGAGACTTCGGATCCGTCGCTGAAGCCGCGGATGTCCCTGCCGGATGGATGGAAGCGTCACCGCCGCCCAGCTTGCCCTCTAAGGCCACAGCATGGGTGCGAGCCCTGCTTTCGAGGTCGCCCGTCGGCTACCTCCCCCGGGCACAAGCGAAGCACAAGCGACGGGCCACCCAAAAGGAACGGCCCGCCGCTTCGCAGCTTTTAGACAGCCAGCAACCGGCAGCCCAGGTCGGTGGCCCTGAACTCGCCGAAGTCGCGCACCACCAGTTCGGCTCCCGCCTCGACAAGCCGTTCTTCCGGGCAGTAACCGCTGAGCACCCCCACGGGGACACAGCCTGCTTCCGCGGCGCAGCGCATGTCATACTCTGTGTCGCCGAAGTACAGGGCTTCGCCGCCGTCCCGGAGATCTGCCAGCACCCGGGCTTTGTCCGCGGCTTCAGTAACGACGACGCCGAACCGGTCCTCGAGGTCAAAAGTCCTCAGTTCGGCCAGCAGGTACCCGGGCCCTGCCGCCGATATGACCGCACACATCTCGCCGGCCGCATTGAGCTCGGCCAGAAAGCCCGCCGTACCGGCGCGAAGGGGCGCTGGCTGCGAAGCCATGGCCGCGTTCCATTCCGCAATGGCGGCCGGCACGTCTCCGGCGCGAACGCCAAGCTTCAGGAACATCTCGTCCATCGGCAGCATGAACTTGCGATCAAACTGATCCGGGCTGATCTCCTGTCCTCCCACCAGCCGCAACGCCGCATTGGTTGCACCACAGGCACGGCCTGCGTCGTCGGCAATGGTGCCGTTCCAGTCGAAAAGGTATTTCATACAGCGGCCGACAATGCAGCGGCTGTCAGTCCCAGTTCGGAGGCCATGCCCGCCTGGAGCCCGCCAGGGCCGTGGAAAACGTGGATCTTCTCCGGATCAGACCACACCCCAACACGGGAATGCAGCTGCGGGCGCTCAGCGGAGCGGCAGGACAGGAGGAGCACCGAGCCGCCCAGGTCCACATGAACGGTCCTGAGCGGGCCGTTGGGCTCGATCAGGATCACTTCGCCTTCCGTAGTCCAGGCGTTGCCGCGCTCAGGTCGTCCAAGGCGGACGTCCTCAGGCCGGACGCCCAAGACAACGTTGCCCGTCAGGCCTGCGTTGCTGGCGTCCGTGGACACGCGTCCGTAGGCCGTCTCCAGCGCCCCGGATTCCGAGCGGACCGAGGAGAGGAGGTTCATCGGCGGCGCTCCGATGAACCCGGCAACGAAGGCCGAGACGGGAGAATCGTAAAGCTCGTCCGGAGTGCCCAGCTGCACGATGCGCCCGTTGTCCATCACGGCAATGCGGTCGGCCATGGACATGGCGTCCTGCTGGTCATGGGTGACGGTCACGCCCGTGGCGCCCTCCTGGCTGATGAGCTGGTGGATTTCGGCGCGCAACGAGATATGGAGCTGGGCATCGAGTCCGGACATGGGCTCGTCGAGGAGTACGACGCCGGCATGCCGGGCCAGTGCGCGCGCCAGGGCAATACGCTGGCGCTGGCCGCCCGACATCGCCTTCGGGCGCCGGTGAAGCAGTTCCTCGACTCGCATCCGGGAGGCAACCTCGCGTGCCCGCTTCTCCGCCTCCTGCTTGGACAGGCCCAGGCCGTGGCGCAGCCCCAGGGTGATGTTGCCCAGGGATGACAGGTGCGGATACAGGGCGAAGTTTTGGAAAACGATCGACACGTCGCGCTGGTGGGCGGGCACGCCCGCCTGGTTCTTGCCGTCCAGTTCCACGGTGCCCTCGTCAGGGTGTTCGAGCCCGGCGATGATCCGCAGCAGGGAGGACTTGCCGGATCCCGAGGGTCCCAAAATGGAGAGGTTCTCCCTGTCCCGGATGGACAGAGTGACGCCGTCGAGCGCCGTCACGTCGCCGAAGCGCTTGGTGATGTTGGTCAGTTCAATCGCTGTCATGGTTACTTACCCAGCATGGAGTTGATGGACTTCGCTGTGGCGGGCACAACCTCGTCGGCCGGCTTTCCGGTGGCAAGCTGCTCCATCATGGTGCGCACGGTGTTGATGATCTGGGCCGTCTGGGCTCCTTCGAAACCGCCCCACACCGTCAGCGGCTTGTCGTAGGTCCACGCGTACCGCATCTGGGGAGCGATGTTTTCTCCCTTGAGGAGCTCTTCGGTGGCAAGCTTGTTGACCGGAATGTAGCTGTAGTCCTTGCCGCTGCTCAGGAGCGAGGCCTCCTTGGTGAGCATCTCAGTGATCATTGCCTGGGAGAATGCTGCCTTGCAGGAGTCCTCGGAGATGACCACCCAGCCATTGCCGCCCGCAGGCAGGTCGCCCTCGGGTCCGTTGAGTCCGGGAAGGTCGATGGGCGTCCAGTCCAGGTCCTTCGGAGCTTCCTTGGCAACCTTCACAATGCGGGACGTCGTGGCCATATGGAAGGCGAGGTTCCCGGCGACAAACTGTGCCTGGCCGTCATCCATGCGCACATTCAGGGACACTTTGTCCTCCGCCAGACGCGAGAGCAGCCCGATGGCCTCGCGGCCCTTCGGGGTGTCAAAACCGAACGACCCATCCTCGGCCACGTACTTTTCGCCGGAGGACTGCACCAGTGCCTGCGAGAACCAGTCCGGAAGATCATCCGAAGAGATGTTGATGCTGGGCTTGCCGGTCTTCTCGGTGACCTTCCTGGCGGCTTCCTCCAGTGCTGCGAAATCCTTGATGGACGCCGGATCGGTAATGCCGGCTTCAGCCAGCAGCTTCTTGTTGACCAGCATGGTGGGCGTGGAGATCTGAAACGGTGCAAGGTAGGTGGTGCCGTTGACTTCCCCGGCCGTCAGGAACTGCTTCTGGTAACCCTCAGGAAGTGTTGCAGGGTCCAGCGGCGCGGGGTTGTAGCTGTCGGTCCAGAACCGGAGCTGGCCCAGGCCCGTCATGATCAGGTCCGGCCGCTTACCCACTGCTGAATCCGCGACGATCTGCTTGGTGAGGTCGGAATAGTTACCGCTCTGGGCGGCGACGGCATCGATCTTGAGGCCGGGGAACTTCTGTTCCATGACCTTCTTTGCGTGGTCGACGGCGGGCGTGCCCTGGGGGGCGAACGCCAGTTTGATGGTGGTTTCCTCCGGCTTGCACTGGTCGATGGCGGCTGCAGCGGCGACAGAGCCGCCGGAGCCGGACTCAGCACCTCCGCAGGCCGAGAGGCTTAGGACCGTCACGGTGGCGA
The DNA here is from genome assembly GCF_023913835.1 of Pseudarthrobacter raffinosi. Classification (NCBI taxonomy): domain Bacteria; kingdom Bacillati; phylum Actinomycetota; class Actinomycetes; order Micrococcales; family Micrococcaceae; genus Pseudarthrobacter; species Pseudarthrobacter raffinosi. Next base: position 210,537 of record NZ_JAMXBG010000007.1, read on the forward strand.
GCGCGGCGGTGGCAAGGATTTTGTGGCGCATGGGGATTCCTTCGTGTGATTTGGGAGGTCTGTAGATGGGGGTGGGGAGGGGTTACGGAGTCAGCCGGCGACTTCGGTGCCGGCCATACCGCGGACAAAGTGACGCTGGGCGAGGAGGAAGAGGATGACCACAGGTGCGGTCACGATAGCGGCGGCGGCCGCGAGTGCGGGATAGTCGAAGCCGGTGTCGGCATTCTGGAAGATCGCGAGGCTGAGCGGCGGGGTCATGATGGCCGGGCTACGTGCCACCAGGAGCGGCCAAAGGTAGTCGTTCCAGTGGGTGAAGATCGACAGCATGGAGAAGGCGGCTATTGACGGAGCCGAGATCGGCACGACCACTGAGACAAGGGTCCGCAGTGGGCCCAGCCCGTCGGTCTCTGCCGCCTCCATAATGGCCTCCGGCACCGCCATCATCTGCTGGCGCAGCATGAAGATGCCGATGGCGCTCGTGACGAACGGCAACACCAGGCCCAGCCGTGTATCGCCCAGGCCGAGCAGGTTCAGCCCCACGAAGGTTGGGATCATGGTGGCCTGGTGCGGGATGAGGAGGCAGGCCAGCACCAGGCCGAGGATGAGGCCGGCGCCGCGGAACCGGAACTTGGACAGCGCGTAGGCGGCCGGAATGCAGGTCAACAGCTGCAGGACTAGGATGCCGAGCGTCACCGCGATGCCGTTGAGCATGGCCTGGCCCAGGTTCGCCTTGTCCCAGGCCCGGGTGAAGTTTGAAAAGTCGAATTCGACGGGGATGAGGCTCAGTCCCGTGGTTGTCAGGCCCTCCGCGGGGGCCACTGCCGTCCGCACCATCCAGTAGAAGGGAAACAGTGCCAGTGCCGCCGCGAGGATGCCGAGGGTCGTAGCCAAAGCTGTGTGGACTTTGTTCAGTTTGGTCATGGGGTTTCCTTGGTACGCCGCGGACGTCCGATGATGCCGACGGCAAGCAGCAGGGCGATCAGGATGAAGGAGATGGCGGATGCTTCGCCGATCCGGAAGTACTCGAAGCCCACCTTGTGGGCCGCGGTCATGGCGGTTTCCGAGCTTCCCAGTGGGCCGCCCTTGGTCATGACGTTGACGATTTCAAAGACCTGGACGGCGCCGGTGATGGACAGGACCGTGACGAACACCACGGTGGGCCGAAGCATCGGCAGGATGACCGTCCGCAGCTTGGTGAAACCCCGGATTCCTTCGACGGCCGTCGCTTCGTGGATGGAGGACGGGATGGTGGTCAGCCCTGCCATGAACAGCAACATGCACAGGGACGTAGCCCGCCACAGCCCCAGCAGAATAACGGTGAACAATGACGTATCGGCTTCATCCAGCCAGTTCACCGGGGCGAGGCCGACGATCCCGAGGAGCTGGTTGGCGAAACCGCCCTGGAACGCGAAGATCCATTTGAACACCACGGCCATGGCCACCATGTTCGCCGTCATGGGCAGAATGAGGGCGGTCTTGGCGAGCCAGCTCCCGCGGCCCATCTTTTCCATGAGCAACGCCAGCAACAGCCCCAGCACAATGGACGGGATGATCGTGGCCAGCGAATACACCAGCGTGTTCCACGCCGCCTGATGGATCAGCGGATCTGCAAAAACCTTGAGGTAATTATTGATGCCCGCGTACTTCCATGAACCCCCGGACAGCGGGATAACGAAGAAGCTCCCGATCAGGGACAACAGGGCCGGCCCGTAGACGAACAGCAACAGGGCCGCCAGAGCGGGGAGCAGCAACAGATACGGCGTCAGGGACGGCCTGGAGTATCCAGAAGTGGGGGCCTGCTTGCCTGTACGGCCTCCGGGAGCCGGCGTTGCGGCTGCGACCTTCGCCGCCGAACGCGTCAGCAGGCTCATGATCCGGCTCCCAGATTAAGCGCGAGCAGCCCGCCGTCGACTCCCACCGTGAGGTAGCTACCGCCCCCGGCGGCGACCAGCGGGGCTGCGAGGGGGACCCCGACGTCGTACGTCCCGGCCGGGGTGCCGTCCAGTCCGTAACGGCGGATGACGCCGTCGAGCCCTGGCAGCAGCAGCGTTTCGCTGGACTCTTCGTAGGCAGGGGCGGCCATGACGGGGTTTGCCTTCATGCGGTAAGCCGTCATGGGGAACGGAGCCAGCCCATCCACTGCTGCATCCCACAGCTGCCCGCCGGTCTCCTTGGCCAGCATGCGGAGACCACGGCCGGTCACGGTGACCACGTATCCGGCGGGGGTGATGACCGGGGTGGAGGGGCTGTAGCCGCCTTCATGCTGCACGGTCCACTGCGCGGAGCCGGTCTTCCGGTCCAGCTTGGCCGTGCTGGAGATCGCCGGTACCAGGAAGCTGTCCTGCGCAGCGTCGTAGGCCGCGGTCCCGGTGACCCGGAGGTTCCGGGCGGCGTCCCACGGGTCGTCCTGCAGTAGGGGCATGGGCCAGATAGACTCCCCGGTGTGGAGGTCGACGGCGATCGGCGAGTTCGGCGTCGGCCAGAACCCCACCATCACCATGGTGCCCACGATCGCGGGGCTGGAATGCGTGACGATGTTGTGGTGGGGGGACAGATCGGTGCGCCGCCACAGGACCTCTCCGGTGGCAGCGTCCAGGGCGCGGAGGTCGCTCTGGTCGCCGAGCACCACGATGCCCGCCGATTCCACTGGTGACTGCCAGGCGAAGCGCCGGTACGGGTCCGTGGAGGGCGTCGTCCACAGCCGCTCACCGGTTCCGGCAGCCAGGCCCGCTACCGCACCGTTGACCTCGGCAACCACCACGACGTCGCCAACCAGGACCGGACGCGTCTTGACGGCGGACCCGGTGGGCGCCGACCACAGAAGCCGGCCGCTTTCAGCGTCGAGCGCCTCTACCGTCCCGGCAGGGCGGTCCTCAATCTGGGAGCCGGCAAAGATCTGGTCCCCCGCCAGGGCGAGCCCGGCGCGGTGGCCGGCACCGGCCAGCTGATGGCGCCAGCGGACCAGCGAACTGCCGGATTTGGCGTCATATCCTGCGACGGTGGCCTTGTCGACGTCGAACGCGTGTTCCGGGTTGTGCAGGTAGTGGGCCGGCATGGTGCGGGTGTTCAGCTCCAGGCTCGTGCCGTCCCACACCACTTCGCGGAACATCGGCGGGGAATAGTCCAGGCCGGCAAAAAACGGGGTGGGGCTGTTGACGTGCAGGACGCCGTCGATGTCCACGACCCGGGACGTGTGCCAATGGCCGGAGAAGGTGGCCAGCGGCTTCCGCGGGAGCCGGTCCATGACCGGATGCCCCGGCTGGTCATGCATGCACAGGATGTAGGGGGTATCGTCCCCGGCGGCCGCGAGATCATTGCTGAGCCATTCCTCCTGGACCGTGTGGTCTAGTCCGAGCTCGTGCGTGTGCCAGTCCATCACCACCACGTGCAGGCCGGCAACACCGTAGGAGAACCACCGCGGGCCCACCAACGACTCGTACAGTCCCGGGTCGCCATCGTTGACGATGTAGTTGTTGCGGGAAATGCGCCCTGCCCGTCCGGCGTGCATGTGGTCGTGGTTCCCGGGAACCAGGTTGACGGGAACCTGGGCATCAGCCACAGCATCCAGCAAACCGGCAAACTCCTCCGGAGATCCGTGGTCCACCAGATCGCCGGTGACGATCACGGAGCGGCTCGCCGGCGAAAGCTGAGGGAGGTCCTGAATGAATTCCTTCAGCTGGTCAGGCGTTGTCAGGCGTCCTTTGTCGAAAGCCCACTGGTCGGGCTGAGCCATGTCGATATGCGTATCGGTGATGTGCATGAACTGGTACGGGAGGGATTGCTCCGTGGCGTGCAGTTCGAAGACGAGCTCCGTGCTGTTGCCGGCATTGGCGGGAACCCGCCTGAACCAGTGGTCCGTATGCCACCCGGTGGGACGGGTCAGGGTGATGAATGAGCCGAAGGTTTCGACAGTGAAAGTGCCGTCCGCTCCGGTGGCCACGACGTCCCGACCGTTTGTGACGGCGACGCCGGGAAGCGGCATTCCTTCTGCCGCGATGACACGGCCGGTGATGATTGTGGGCATGAGGTCTCCAGGATTGAGCGGAATATTCTGGGAATTGCGCTAACTGCGATGAAGTTGGGAGAGGATGTCGTTGCTGGCGGACAATGCGGCCATGCGCTGATGGGATCCATGGGTCAGCAGAACCACGATGGCGTCCAGTACAGCCAGGTGCACCACACGGCTGGTCATGGCATCCACCCGGTAGGCCGTTTCCTGACTGCCCGCCACCACTGACAGATCCACGAGGTCAGTCAGCGGTGTTCCGGTAAAGCTGGTAACCGCCACCGTCGCTGCCCCCGCTGCCTTCGCCGCACGGGATGCTGCCAGTGTTTCCGTGGTGGAACCCGTATGGCTGACGATCAGGCAGGCATCCTCCCGGGTGAGGCGGCTGGCCATGATGTTCTGGATATGTGCATCGGCGACAAACACAGCATCGACTCCCACCAAGGCAAGCCGATACGCCACATCCGCGGCCAACGGAGCTGACGTGCCGATGCCCAAAACCAGGGTTCTGCGTGCTCTGCCGATACGGGCCGCAACTTCTGCCACGCTGCCGTGGTCAATGTTCCCCGCGGCAGACTGTAACGCCTCGGCCGAACCGAGAACCACCTTGCGGCTAACGGTCCGTTCATCGTCATCGGCCTCGATATCGGCAAGCTGCACAGTTTCGGACGGCGACTCGCGGGTCAGAACCAGCTTGAGGGCCTGGAAACCGGCCAGGCCCATGCTTTGGCAGAACCGTACTGCGGACGCGGACGAAACTCCTGCCTCAGCCGCGAACTGGCCGATCGACTGATTGATGATGTTCTGCGGATCTCCCAGAATGGCACGGGCGATACGCAGCTCCACGGCGGAAAACGAGGCCAGGTTTTCCCGGATGGACTCAAGGAACTGGGTCTGGTGCTTGGCGGGGACTTTGATTTGTTGCGTGCTCACAACTTCAAGTTAGGTGGCTGAGTCAACGGGCGAGAACACCGGAGGTAAACGAAGAAAAAACATTTCACAAAATGGTCAGCTGTGAAATTTACGTTCACGCTGTGCCCGGAATAGTGCGCATCCATGCAACGGCCCACAGAATGCGGCACATCTTCCGGGTGTGGCGGGCCCACTCACTGGGAGACGAGGCATTGGAGCGGCTTTACGTGGCGGAGGCACAGCACTTCTCCGGCGCGGAAGCTGCCCCGCCATCGTTGCCCAACTGGCCACGTGCCGAGGCCACTTCGGCATGGCCTTCTGGAACCCCACACTGCTCCGCTGCGAAGCTGACCTAGTTCCCTGCGCCTGAAGTTCGTTTCAGAAGTCTGCCGATTGATTCGAGAATTTGTTCAGCGGTCTTGGTCCAGATGTATGGTGTGGGGTTTTCGTTCCATGTTTTGACCCAGTTGCGAATGTCGGCTTCGAGGGCCTGGACGCTGCGGTGGTCGCTGCGGCGAAGGAGGTCTTCGGTGACGAATCCGCGCTCGACTTGGTTCAGCCAGGAGGAGTAGGTGGGGGTGAAATGGATGTGGAACCGCGGGTGGGCCTGGAGCCAGTTCCTGATAGTCGGGGTTTTGTGGGTTTGGTAGTTGTCGCAGATCAGGTGCACGTCCAGGTCCTCGGGGACCTGGGCGTCTATCTTGACCAGGAAGCTCCGGAACTCGGTGGCGCGGTGCTTCCGGTGAAGACTGGAGATCACGGAACCATCCGCGGTGTTCAGTGCGGCAAACAAGGTCGTGGTCCCGTGCCTGACGTAGTCGTGGGTTCGTTTCTCGGGCGTCCCAGGCATCTGAGGAACGCAGCCGGGATCATGCGGCTTTCGGCCGATCGGACCATGAAGGGGTGAAGAGGAGGTGAAATCGTTATGCAAAGCCTGGAGACTCAGTGCGCCGTGCGGGTGTGCCCGGAAGTCCCTAACGAGCGCGGGCAGGACCAGGTTTCGGCCGAGGTTGATCTGAGGTGTGTCAAGGATGTGAGACAGTCGCGTAGTTTCTTTTTGGTCAGGCAGCCGCGGGAAGCGGTTGCGCGGTTGGCGTGAAGGCCGCCATTGCGGTGGCC
>NZ_JAMXBG010000033.1:0-19431 GCF_023913835.1 Pseudarthrobacter raffinosi
GAACGAGGGCACCACCAACGGCGGGCTCGTCTCGGACCTGAACGCCGGCCTCGGGCTGAACCTGGACGCTGAGACCAACCTGGACACAGCAACCCGGACGGTCGCCAACACCACCACCACCACCGATGGGGAGAACACCCGGAACGAGGGCACCACCAACGGCGGGCTCGTCTCGGACCTGAACGCCGGCCTCGGGCTGAACCTGGACGCTGAGACCAACCTGGACACAGCAACCCGGACGGTCACCAACACCACCACCACTGATGGGGACAACATTCAGTAGTCGCCCGAATTTGAATGACTAGGCAGGCCGGGGTGCTGCTCTACAGACCAGCACCCCGGCTCCAGCCCAGCAAAAACCGCCAATCAAACGGTGAAAAAACCGCCATTCTCGGCTAACAGTCACAGGCTGGGGGAATAGTGGACTTCAGTTCTTCCAGGAGTTTGGATCGGTCTCTTTCCTCGCCGTAGTCGGGGGGAGTATTCTGACGGTTATCATGGCCGGTCTGGCCGTGGCGACGAGGGTGTCGCAGCGCTGGGATGCGCTAAAGGAGTAAGTCCTGCCCCCGCCATTTCATTCGCGCTGAACCTGGAATACCTTGAGGCCGAATTCTATCTGCGTGCAGTGACAGGCGCAGGTCTGGCCGACAGCCTCACGGACGGCAAGGGCAAGAAAGGCGGAGTAACCGGCGGCCGCAAGGTCCCGTTCACTGACGGCAGCCTCATCAAGAAGTACGCCGTGGAGATCGCGGCAGATGAAGAGGCGCATGTCCGGTTCCTGCGCAGCGCCCTGGGCAAGGCCGCGGTGGCCCGCCCGCAGATCGACCTTGACGCAAGTTTCACCGCCGCCGCTCTCGCCGCCGGACTCATCACCGCGGGCCAGACCTTCAGCCCGTTCACGGACGAAACCAGTTTCCTGCTCGGGGCGTTCATTTTTGAAGACGTCGGCGTCACCGCCTATAAGGGTGCTGCCCCGTTCATCGACAACAAGACCTATCTCGAGGCGGCCGCCGGGATCCTTGCCGTGGAGGCTTACCACGCGGGCATCATCAGAACCACCATGTACGCCCGGGACCTACAGAAACCGGCGCAGGCCATCTCGAACGCCCGCGACAGCCTGGACGGAACATCGGACCTCGATCAGGGCATCGGAACAGTCAAGGAAGCCAACCTCGTGCCGGCCGACGCCAACGCTCTCGCGTTCAGCCGTACCCCCGCGCAAGTCCTGAACATCGCCTACCTGACCCCGGAATCGGTCAAATCCGGCGGGTTCTTCCCCGCCGGCGTCAACGGAAAGCTCAACACGAGCGGCGGCAGCTGAGGCGCATTCAACCTGAGACGATAAGCCGCCGCGGACGTCAACGGGGGCGGGCAAGAGCATGTCGTCAGTCGGGCAGCTGATCATGGGCCGCTGAGCCCTTTTCCGTAGGGACCGGCGTCGGCCGGGCATTATGATGCGTCCGTCATCGGTCTCGGCTCGATGATTGGCCCAGAGCATGATCCCGGTCGTCGCCCTGCCCGGGCCAGGGTCAGGTCTCCTGGTCGGGGCTGATCGTAGCGGCCCTGATCGCACCCCTTCCACCACTGTCTGTGACGCTCGACGTCCTCACATGTTCGCAACAGTGACCATCCTGCGCCTGGTCAGGCTAACGGGGAAATGTCGATCCGGCCGGGCCAGACACGGCCCACCGTGCTCCATCACAGCGCCGCTCGCGCACCATACGCCTGTCCGGGGCTGTGACAGGTACGGCCGCGTCGAAGGCGGTGCGTTCCGGATGCCCGGCAGGGACGTCCGGGCACCGCCGCCGTTCTCATGAATCTGGCCCGATGGTACTTTCCCTGGCACAGGATGACCTGAAGCACGGCCGGATGCAGGACACTGGGATGGCCGCCGCGCTTCCTCATCGCCTCCCGGCAGGGTTGGGTTTCATTCTCTGTGTCATCTGCAGGACAGGGCCGGAGCCTTGCGGCGCGCATCGCAGCCATAGGTCCGGCCGCCTGTATCACTGGATGGCAGGGCTGCCCGGCTGCGCCGTGTTGCTGTCAGCCGTCGACACCGCCGGTGCAGACGGCGCCGGGTTCAGGGGCCTGGGGGCTCTGCCGGTATTTCTTGATGAAGGTGGCGATGCGTTCGTCGCTGCTGCTGTCCACCGAGAGCTGTTTACCCCAGGCGGTTGCGGTAACGGGCGAGGCCTGGTCGGTGACCGGGCTGAGCAGGAGGTAATCCTGGGCACCGGCCAGTGAGGTCAGTTCGGCAACCTGGTCCTTGGGGAGGTCCTGCCGGTAGGAAAGCCAGACGGCCCCGTGTTCAAGGGAATGCACCGCCCGGGTCGGTTCGACCGGGGCGGTGTAGATGCCGCAGTTCGTCCATACGGGTGCGTGGTCACCGCCGGTCGGCGGGTTCCGGGGGTAGCTGACGGGCCCGCTGATGTGGTTTCTGGACTGGTCGGGGAAGTCCTGGACGCCTTCGACCGGCCGGGCGGCCTCAGCCTTGGCGGTCTCCTGTTTTTGGACTTCGCCGACGACGACGAAGGCGGTGGCAGCGATGATGGAGGCGACGACGACGCCGCCGGTTCCGTAGATCAACCAGGCCTTGCGCCCGTCGGCCGCGCGTTGTTTAGCCCGCATTGCCTTGACAAGGGCTTTTCGGTCTTCGGCGCTCATCCTGGGTGACGGCATCTGTGTTCTCGCTTTCCTTAGGGCGGTCAGAGGCTGCGGCGCAGCTCTTGGAGGGCGGTGATTTCGGCGGTCTGGGCGTCCACGATCAGGGCCGCGAAATCCCGTACCGTCGAGGTCTCAGCCAGGCGTACTCCGGCAGAGGCCATGGCGACGCCGCCCTGGTGGTGGCGGATCATCAGTTCTGTGAACAGCCGGTCTGCCTCGGCGCCAGAGGACCGGCGCAGCGCCTGCATCTGTTCTGGGGTGGCCATGCCCTCCATCGCGCCGTCAGCGCCGCCGGCGCCACCCTGCGAGGCATGCGGCGAGCTTCCGTGACCGCCGGCCCCTGAGTCCATCCACGCCATGGGCGGAATCGGGCGTGCCTGCGACAGCCCCCAGTCCTGCAGCCAGGCGTACATCTGCCCATTCTGGTGCTGCTGACTGGTGGCCACGTCGTAAGCGACAGCCCGGATCTCCTCGCTGTTGGACCTGTCACGGATCAGCAGGGCCATCTCGACAGCCTGCGCGTGGTGTGCCTGCATGTCCCGGGCAAACCCGGCGTCCGCGCCCGTATCCGACACGGGCCGCGGCGTGGCGGACGACCAGCCAATACCGAAAAAAATCAGCGCAGTAAGGATAACAACAGCAATGGAACCAAGCCACATATATCCGGCCGGGAGCCGGGGAATAACCGGTCCGACGCCCTCCGGCGGGACTGCTGATGAAAGCGGCATCGGGAATCCTTCGGGTGTCAACGTCCGCTAAGACGTTCGTTCTACGGTGCTGGCCGTCGGCGAATCCCCAACGTCACATGAGTTGGTGTTGGATGCAATCGACGGGTTGGGCGGAAAGGGGAAATCCCCTTTCCGCGCCCTCATATCCATGCTAACCAGCCCGCGGGCACACGCCCCTGATGGTCGATCAGTTACCGCGACCGCTGAAAGCGGGAATGGCTGCCTCAAGGACCGGGTCCTTGACCCCCCGCTGGATCAGCCATCGGGCGGCCGGGTAGGCAGTGGCGAATCCGAGGATGTTTCCGATCCCCATCAGGAAAAGGAAAGTCACGTCGGTGGGTGCGGGCATGAACATCCCGAAGTGCAGGAGGATCATCCATCCGCCCATGCCGATGTCAAAGGCCAGTACTGTCACCGTCGCCGCCAGGAAGGCAGCACCTGTGCCCTTCCTGGCCTGAGGCTCGCCCCAGATAGGGGATGCAAAACGCTCGAAGAAGAACAGGATCGCGATCGCAAGTAGGGCGATCACGATGATCAGCACCCAGAGTTTGATTCCGGCGATGGTGAGGCCGCTGGCGATTACCAGGGGAACACCAATGACGTGCGCCACCGTGGCCGCTGCTCCGCCGGGAGTTCCGGCGGTCAGCGCCTTCAACGACAGGCGTTGTTCAGGAAGCGCCCCGTTTTCCTGCTGCCATTTCGGGCTGCCTGCGCGGCCCAGCCGGTAGTAGGCCCACAGAGCGAAGGGCCCGAGGTACAGGGCCGTAATGGGCCATACGATCTCCATCATGCGTTCGCTTTGGCGATAACGCCGCACGTACACGTCATATAAAACGACGGCCGCCGATAGAACTCCCACTGCGACATAGATCCAAGCGACGGGCGTCAGCCACTCAGGGATGGCGGATTCCATGGCCATCATTTCTGCGGGGTCATTGTGCATACTCATACAGGTTCCTTCGCAATAACTGTCGATTCGGGGTGGCCGGCGGGCTCTCTTCCCATAGGCGAGGGCGAAGTACTACCCTGCATAGGACATGCGGCAATACTATCCTACATAGGAGAAGGAGAAACCTGAAACGGTGACTGTTGCGCCCGTTGCCTGGTGACCGCGAGGATGACCAGGGAGACGATCACAGCAGCGGCTGCGGACCAGGCGCCGCCGATGATGGGGGTTTGTGCCTGACGTTTGCCTGCGCGCGTTTGACTTCGGCAAGCTTCGCCGCTGTCTTGGCCGCCCGCTGCTGTTTGACGGTAGGTACTTCACCCGGGGCGGGCGGGGACTTGGGTTTGCTCGGGGTCGGGAGTGTTTGCATGGTCAGGAGTGCTGGGGGTTGGCATTCGAATCGTTCCTTTGCTGTTGCGTGTCCTGGGCCGTGGCCTGTCCGTTTATTCGGTCCGGCATCAGGTGGTCCGGCTGGCGCTTGCGGGAGAGGGTGATGAGGATTGCTGAGAGGGCGCAGGCGAGGAGCAGGATGTTCCCGGCGAGGTGTTGGTCAGCGGCGGCGGAGGGTTCCCATGTCCGTCCGAGACCTGTGAACCATTCCTGTTCAATTCCTGCAGGGTTTAGGAACCGGAGGCCTGCCGCTCCAATTGCTGCTGATGTTGCGGCGAGGGCAGCGTGCCAGTGTTCCGGGGATCCTGGTGTTTCATTGCGGGACTGGAGGGCTTTGGCGAAGAGAAGGCCGGCGGCGAGGAAGAGTACCAGGCTGGTTTCGTGGGCCAGATGTTCGCGGAGGCTCAGTTTAAGGGCAGGTGTCAGGTAGAACAGGACGGTCAGGGATCCCAGCGTTAGTCCGGCAAGCAGCGGCCCTGGTTTGGCGGCCGTGCGTGCGAGCCACAGAATGCCTTCCCTCGGTCCGATGCTGCCGTCGTTCCGTTCCGGCAACACCGTCAGGGCCAGCTTCAAGGGCCGTGCAGCTGTAAGCAGCCACGGTATCGGCAGGGCCACGGCCATGGTTCCGGCGGCGTGGGCGCTGAGCAGGACGGGGCCGTACACGGCGGGAGGGCCGGAGGTGATAAAGGTCAGCAGTATCAGGGCGCTGAACCAGCTGAGCAGGCAGCGCTTTGGCCAGACGGCGCGGGTACGCGTGTATGCGCGTCCGTAGAACAGCGCCGCGAGAAGTGCTGCGGTGATCCAGAGCCAGTCTGGCCGCCATTGGATGAACCACGTGCTGGCGTCCGGTTCGGGAGGCAGCAGGTATCCGGTGAGGATTTGGGCCGGGGTTGCTTCCGGGTCCGGTTCCAAAGGAACCGGTGAGGGGCTGCGGGCCAGGGCGACCGCGAGGCCCATGACGGCGCCCATGATGAGCAGTTCGACCGCAAGGACCCGCCACAGCAGACGGGGCAGGAGGCCGGGAACAGCCAGTGAGGGAATGACCCGGTACCGGTGAATGAGGCCCAACAGCCCGAGGAACAGGGTTGCAGCCGTCTTGGACAGGAGCAGAGCACCGTAGGCGGAGACCATCCCGTCGATACTGCCGAGCCGGTAGAGGGCACTGATGGTTCCCGCGGTCACCACCAGGGCAAAACTGAGGCCGGCGAGGACGGAAAAGCGTCGGAGGACGGTTTGTGCTGCGGCATGGTCTGTTCCCGGGCGGGTGAGAGCGGGGATGGCGGCGGCCAGTGCAATGATTCCTCCGACCCATAGGGTTCCTGCCGCCACGTGAAGGCCAAGGGCATTGCTGGCACCGATGTGGTCAGCGCTGCCTGCGGCGTGGCCGATCGCTGCGGTGGCGGGGATGATGCTTGAAAGCGCGAGCACGGCGGTAGCCAGGAGCAGGCCTGCCGAGGACACGGCGACGACCAGCATACTGACCAGAACGGCGATGATCAGGATGGCCAGCCGGGCCCGGCCCGCTGCGACGTCGGTGACGAACAGTCCGAGCTGGTCGGTGAAGTCGGCGTCCCCGCTCAGGGGCTGGCCTGCAATATCGGCATACGTCAGCAGGAGAACCGCCGTCGCGGCCACCACCCACACGCCGGCCGCCCATGCTGCTACTCTCAGGGTCGCCTTAATTGCACGATTCCCCTGGGCGCCTTGGTTCCTGGGCAGGATAGCGGCCGCGAAGATCAGAGCGCCGGCGACGGCGGCCAATGCCAGGTGATGCACGGCAAGAACCGGTGGCAGGCCCCAACGCACGATTGCCCCGGGATCCGACAGCAAACGTTCCTGGCCGGCACCGGAGTAGGCCACACCGGCCAGGGCCGCCAGGACGGCCGCGGCAAGACCGCCTGCAGTCCACACCGCTGCCACCGGGCCGGGAGGCCTCTTGCGCAACGCCACTTTCATTCCTGCTGTTCCTTCCATACCTTCCGGGTGAGTGCATCCTCTGGTGCCGCCGGTCAGGGCCAGCCCCGCATCCGGGAGTGTGCCGCAAAAGTGCGGAGGGGCCTGGCAGTCATCGGGCCTCGCGGTCGGGAACGATCACCGCGTCCCGGCATGAGCAGGACCGGGAAGACCCGCTGCCGGAGGCCTTGTTACAGCCAGGCTGAGGGATCGACCGTCTGGCCGTTAACGATGACTTCGAAGTGGAGGTGGCAGCCGGTGGAGTTTCCGGTTGTGCCGGCAATCCCGATCCGCGCGCCGGTTTCAACGGCTTGGTTTATCCGCACTCCGATCGTTTCGAGGTGGTTGTAGGTGGTTTGGAGGCCGTTCCCATGGTCAATGACAATACGGTTGCCGCCGCCGTAGGGGCTGAATCCGGCTTCGATGACAGTCCCCTTGCCGGCGCTGAAGACTTCCGTGCCGCATCCGGCGGCGAAATCCTGGCCCGTGTGCAGTTCACCTGCCGCTCCGGTCAGTGGATTGGCCCGGTATCCGAACGGTGAATTGAGCACCGGATCTAAAACGGGGGAGCTGAGCCTGGCTCCGGCCGGTGGAACTCGTTGTCCGGAGGCCTGCGCTTTGGACGCCTCTACCATTTGGGGGGACGCGGCTTCTGCGGCGGACTTCTCCTGTGGCGAAGCAGCGGGTGCCAGGCTGGGAGGGGCCGGGGGCGCCGGGTTGGTGGTCACCTCCGTGCGCCCAAAGTCCAGCTGTGCACCGGCTGTGGCAGTCACGGGCGCAGGCGCGGCCGGCGCTGAAGTTCCTGCTGCCGCTTGGGGGCCGGTGTGGGTCTGAGGGGTGGCCGCGTGCGCGGAGGCCAGGGACGCTGTCAGGGCCACGCCGGAAGCGACGACTGCCAGGGCGATACTGCGTCCGCGGTGGCGGGGTGATGCGTCAGGGGCCGGTTCGGCGCGGCGGCGCCCGCGGGCGGGCCTGGTGGTGGCGGGCGGATGTGTGCCGGGCACAGGGGAGTACCCGGCAGGGGTGTGGATGTTCACAAAATGTCCTTCTGCCGGCGCCTGCGGGGTTAGCTGTCGGATTCGGGTCAGGAACAATAACCCGGCCCCTGCCCGCGTGCACCTTGACATGGCTGCATAGCGGTTCAGGGGCTTCACCCCAAGACGGCCAGAGGGCCGTCGCTGATGGGTTCCCCACCTCTGCCAGGTGAACTTGAACGGGCCGGGCAGCTGGCAGAGTTCGGCGCGCCGCCCGGGAAACGCCCTGTTGATGGCATTTCCTTACCAGTATTGACCTTCCACTATGGAGGAAGGTCAATACTGGGTGTACGAGCCTGACCACCCAATCGCCCGTTCCGGCCCCTTACGGCGGAGCGTTGAAAGGAACGACTGTGTCAACTACTTCCAAGGTCCAGAGCCGGACAGGGCTGGCCGTCGGCGGCTTTGTCCTGCTGCATGTGCTGTGCTGCGGGCTGCCGCTGCTGATCGCGGCCGGAGCACTGGGTGCAGCCGGCTCATTCCTGGGCAATCCGTGGGTCATCCTTGCCGCTGTGGCCCTGGCTGCGGTTGTACTGCTCTGGGCGCTCCGGCGCCGCCGGCCGGACGTATCGGGTGGGGTGGAGGACTGCTGCGCACCCGCCGCCTCCGCGTCCGACCAGGATCGCAACGCAGGCAGGACCACGCAGCCCACCGGCGGCCGGTGATCGACAGTCACCCTGGCAACAGGGCCGGGGACCGGGGGCCGCGGAGGTGGCCTTCATGGCAGACGGTTCTGGCGCTGCTGCTTGCCGGTGCCGCAGCAGTAACCCTGTTCGCATCGTTCATGTCCTCCTCTGCACCGCAGGCGGACCAGGCCGGAGAGGGCCCGGCGCCGGCGGCAGCAGCCACGTTTACCGCCCTGACAAGCCAAGGGGAAAAGGTGCCGGTGCCGGGCGGATCGAAACCGAGCGTGCTCTTTTTCTTCTCCATTGAGTGCGGCGCCTGCGGACCGGGAACCCGGGTACTCGCAGAGGTCCAGAACAGCTCACCTGCTGCCGTGAACTATGTCGCCGTGGACATTGCACCGTACGAAACGGCCGAGGAAATCAAAGAATTCCTGGCCGGGAACAACGCCTCCTCCCTGGCCTTTGCCTCTGACTCCGGGACACAGCTCATCACCGCCTACCAGATAAACCAGGTAAGCACCGCTGTGGTCCTGGACGCTGCCGGCCGGGAGGTCTTCCGCGCAGTGGAGCCAGACGCGGCGGAACTGCGGACGGCACTGGCTGCCGCGGGAGCCGGTTAAGCGAACCGTTACCTGGAAATCGGCTCAGATGTAACTGCAGATCTGTTCCGCGTCGCAGCGCTGAGGGTCGGCCGCCTCGGCGGTTGCATACTGTTCGGCCACGGTCACCCGCAGCGCGGTAAGCTCCGCGATTTTCCGGTCCAAGTCCTTCAGCTGCTTCCCCAGGACGTCCCGTACGTGGGTGCAGGGCGTCAAACCGCTATCGCGAATCCGCAAAATGTCCTGGATCTGGAGTTTATTGACCCGTCGGCTTATCAATCGGCCTGTGTGGATGCATTCGTCGCCAGCCAGGTCGCCCGGGGTTTCAGCCAGCTCACCATCGATAACGGCACGGGAGTGTTGGAGCGGTTCCTGGCGTTGGCGGGGAAACCGGCGTGGGAGCTGGAACCGGAAGACATTGATTCGATCATGGCGGCATTAATTGAACGCGGCGTCGGGACGGTGACCCGCCGCGGATACGTAGGCACCTTCAAGTCGTTCTTCGCATTCTTGGAGGCCAGGCATGGGGCCGAGATTGAGTCACGGTTCGGAGCGCGGCTATCAGACCCCCTCGATATCTTTCACTCCGGCCGCCATGTGGGAAGCGATTCCCCGGCCACTCGTCCCCCGCCGACCCCGGCCCGGATGGACGAATTCTTCACCTTCCTGCGTCACCGGATGGACGGGGCCCGCAAGTGGACGCCGGCCGCCCGTGACTATGCGCTGTTGCGGATGCTCTATCATGCAGGATTGCGTTCTGCGGAGGCGGCAAGTCTGGAGATCCGCGATCTGCATTTTGACCGGGGGCCCTTCGGGAAGATCCACGTCCGTCTGGGCAAGGCTGCCAAGGGCTCGGGACCACGGCCGCGGTGGGTCCCCATGCTCGATGACCTCTCACTGATTCTTCACTGGTATCTGGCCGAAGTACGCCCCCGGTTTAAGGTTCCCGGACCGGTCCTTTTCTGTGACGAGGGCGGCGGCCAGCTGAACTCCGGATCGATCCGCAACCGTCTGGCGCACCTGTGCGATGAGGAGGGCCATCCGGTGCATGATCGTTTCAGCCCGCACGGTCTCCGCCACGCCTGTGCGACGCGTAACTACGAACGCGGCATCGATCTAGTCGCGATCCAGCAGATGCTCGGCCACTGGAATGTGGGAACGACGATGCGCTATGTCACCCCGTCGGCGACGTTTGTCGAAGACGCTTACCGGCGGGCCATTTCCACGACCCTGACCAACTTGAAGGAGGACTAAACGATGGCCGTATTCCGTTGGCGGCTCAGAATGGCCGCCGCCCAGCGGGAGGTCTGGACGGGAGCCCAGCTACGTCGTCTGCTGGCGGAGAAAGCCGGCCTGGAGCTATCCGCCGCTTCAGTCTCCGCGCTTCTGACGAACCAGCCCGTCCAGGTCAAACTCGAGACCCTCGCCGCACTTTGCACGGCATTGGACTGCACCCCCAACGACCTCCTCGAACTGGACACAACCAACTCTGCTGCAACGGCAACTTCCGCCAATACTGGGACCGCGGCCGGAGGCGCCGGCGGCTCGGCGGACCCGCCCGGTCCGGACCGGGCCCGTGCCCGCGGTGGTGCGCGGACACCTCCACCGTTCTGAGTCGGACAGTGCTGATCGGGAAATGCCTGGATTGCGGCAGCGACGCCCTGCATGCCCGCGGCCGGTGCACGCCCTGTTACTGGAAAGCCAAACGGGAGGCCCTCAAAGAGGACTGCCCTTCCTGCCAGCTCAGTAGAGTCCTGGTCCCGGAGTCGGGGATCTGCGGGATGTGCGTCCGCCGCGCCCGGCCTCGGAAGAAGCCAACACCCCGGATCTGCGCCGGCTGCGGACGGATGGCAATCCATGACGGCCTCGGCCTGTGTTCACCCTGTTACCAGCGGGACCCGTCCAGGGTCGCGACCTGGACCGAGGGGGCCCTGATGCGTCTGGGAGACAACGCTCCGGTCTGGTTCGGGCCGTTGGCCCAGGACCTGGCCCAACGCTGCGCAGCCCCCAAAGCAACCGCACATCTACGGAAGGTTGAGGCTCTGCTCCACACCGGCGTGGCCACACCCGCCGCCATTATCGCTGCTCTGCACACCTCAGGCCGATCGGCCGGCGCTACCACCAGGCTGGTCGATGAATTCTTCATCCGCTCCGGGAAAGGCACCCACCTCGATGAGCCCAAACGGCTCGCGGCCGGCCGCCGGCACCGGCGTCTGGCCCGAGTTCCCATATCACTGCGCCCCGGCGTCGAAGCCTTCACCCGGCACCTGCTCGACTCCAGGATCCGTGCTGAACTCCGCGGCCACGGCCAGCTGGGAGACAACACGATCGAGGCCCGCATCGCAGACCTGGGTATGCTCGCTGAACAACTCACAGGCCGCGGGATCACTGATTGGGCAGCGGTCGCGGTCACCGATATTGAAGAATTCATCACGACCAACACCGGATCGCGGCTGGCCACCTGCCGGGGCTTCTTCGCTTTCGCCCGCCGCCGCAAACTCATCCTGATCAACCCCGCCGGCACCATCAGGCGCAAGAGTCCCCGCGGATTCGCCGGGCACATCCTCACCCTGGACCACCAGCGCCAGCTGCTCACCCGCTGGAGTGACCACAACGTCAACCCCGTTGAGCGCGGCGCCGGGCTGTTGAGTCTGCTCCACGGCGCCAGCTGCACCGAGCTTCGCCACCTGCGCCTGGTGGATATCGATGTCGGCGCGGCGACGATCCGATTCGCAGGGCGCCCGCATCCAGTGCCCATTGACCCGCTCACGGCAGCCGCCCTAGACGAGTTTCTCAGCGCGCGCTCCACCGTCCTGAGTGGCAATCCGTACGCGTTCACCACCCGATACACACGCCGGCACCGGGATCTTGTCTCGTCATCCTTCATGACCCATATCCTCGACGGTGCAGGCATCACGCCCACCGTGCTGCGTCAGACCCGGCTCGCAGATCTGGCCCACCGCCTCGACCCGCGTCTGGTGGCTGCCGTCTTTGGCATGACGGAAGGAGGTGCACTGCACTATGTCACCGATGCCGTTGACAACGAGGATCATGTCTTCAGCCCGCACCTGTGAACTTTAGGTACGAAAGCGCATACCTTGGGCGGAACCTGTGCGCTTTGGCGAACGGGAGGTTGGACGTCAGGATCATGGAGGCGTGTTCGTAGCGGCTTGAGACGAGTTGGAAGAACAGGTTCGCGGCGTCCTGATCGAACGGGATATAGCCGACTTCGTCGACCAGCAGGAGGCTGTAGCGGCGGAGTTTGACCAGTTCCTGGGTGAGTTTCCCGCGGGAATGGGCCTCCTGGAGCCGGGCGACCCAGCCGGTGGCAGAGTCGAAGAGGACCCGGTGCCCGGCCTTGGCTGCCTTGATGCCGATGCCGACCGCGAGGTGGGTTTTACCGGTGCCGGGCGGTCCGAGCAGGACCACATTTTTGGCTTCGGAGAGGAACACCCCGGTGCCCAGATGCGCGATGAGGTTCCGGTCCGCGGAGGGCTGGTGATCGAAGTTAAACTCCTCCAGGTCCTTGTGGGCCGGGAACCTCGCGGCTTTGATCCGGGTCGCCGCTCCGGAGGCTTCGCGTTCGGAGACTTCCCGGGAGAGGACCGCGGCCAGGTACTCCTCATGAGACCAGCCGGCGTCTCTGGCCTGGTCCCCGAGCCGGCGGAACCCATCGCTGATCCGTGGTGCGCGCAGGGCCCGGGCGTAGTACTCGATCTGCGACGGTGTCCCGGTCATGACGCCGCCTCCAGGACCAGTTTCGGCTGCTGGCCGAGGTCGATGCCGAAGATCTCGTCGTAGGCGGCCAGATCCCGCACCTGCACGGACTCTATCGGTTCGGGGCGGTGCACCCGCTGGGTTCGGAAGTCCCGGCGCATCACCGCCGCACGGGCCACGTGGGCCGGATCGGTCACCACCAGGTGCCGGGCCCAGGCCCGGACGTGGGTGGCGATGATGACACCCTCATGGGTGACCCACACGGTCTCCAAGTCAGCGATGACGTCCACGATCCGTCCGATGAACGATGGGTCCACGGAATAGTCGTTGGAGAGTACGCGCACGTAGTAGTCCCGCGGGAGCCGCACTGCGTTGCGGAACACCGCCTCCGGGCTCACCGGCGGCAGTTCCCGCATCCTTTCCCGGTCGAGGACGATCAGCTCGTCAGGGCGGCCGTGGCGGGACCGCGAGTAGCGGTGATTGGCCTTGGGCAGCCAGTCCTCGAGCTGGGCGTTGAAGTCCGTTGGTGAGCGGAAGTCCCGGCCCGGCATGAACCGTTGGCGGAAGAACCTGTTCATCCGCTCGACCATGCCCTTGGACTCCGGATCACGCGGAGGAAGCAGCTTGATCTCCAGCCCGAGCGAACCGGCGAACGCGGCCACTGGCTCGGTCGGCTTGCGCCTGCCGATGCCGGACTCGTTGTCCCACAAGAGCCGGGACGGGACCGCCTGCGCGTCCTGCAGAAGAGTCCACATCCCGCCCAGCAGGTCCGGCGTCGTCCGTGACGGCAGCATCCGGGCCTGGATGAAACCGGAGAACGCCGAGGTCATCACCAGCACCGGCGGCGTGTCGGACTGGCCCTCACCGACGGGCAGCGGCTCGTGCGGGTACCAGAGATCGCACTGGACCTGGAATCCCGGCTCGTGGACCAACCGGTCCGCCGGGTCCGGCGGCGCGTATTCGGGCCGGATCGCGGCGACCTTCGCCCGGAACAGCGACGCGGAACCGGACCAGCCCACCCGCTCCGCCAGCGTTGCCGCCGGCATCGTTGGCGTCTTCACCAACAACTCCCGAACCCTGGGTGCAAACGCATCAAAACTCGACACCCCGGCCGCCCGCTGATACTTCGGTGCCCGGTCTGACTCCAGCGCCCATCCACCGTTCCGCGGGAAACCCCCACGATTCTGCCGATCTCACGCTTCGAGTGCTTGCCTGTCGAAAACAGGTGGCGTATCTCCGCCCAATCATCCAAATTGATCACCTTCCATAATGGTCGGTGGCCCTGTTTTCAAATGGCAGAAGTGGTCCTGTTTTCGGTTGGCGTTAACAGCTGTCATGAAAACATGAGTTTCATGAAACCGGACCTGTTGGCGGTCGTGCCCGACTGAGGAGATCGCGGGTTGGGCACCCATTGAATGTATCGCCGGTGGCCGCCCGCGGAATCTGGTCGATCATGTTCACACCTTCCCTCTCGAAGCCGCAGTGTGTACGTATACATTTATGGTCGGAACCCTTGCCCATGGTTAATGTGTACGTATACACTGAATATCGACGTGCAGGTTGCAGACCTGTCCAGGGCGTTCCAGAGGTCGCCCATCAACGAAGATGGAAGGTAATCCTGATGACCGTTACAGCTATCAGTTCCGCCGTGAGCTCCACAATGCTCAAGGAGCCGGCGCGTAACAGCGTGGCCCGCGGCAGCACCCCCGAAGTGCGCGCCACAGTGGAAGGCGTCATTGCAGACATCCGCGAACGCGGCGATGAGGCTGTCCGCGAATATTCCCTGAAGTTCGACAATCACGGACCGGAATCTTTCCTGGTCGGCCCGGAGCAGTTGGATGAGATCATGGCCCGCGTCCCGGCACAGGTGATCGAGGACATCACGTTCGTCCAGGAGCAGGTCCGCGTCATGGCCCGCAAGCAGCTCGAGTCCCTGACCGACTTTGAAATCGAAACCCTACCCGGCGTATTCCTGGGACAGAAAAACGTTCCGGTCCAAGCCGCGGGAGCCTATATCCCCGGCGGCAAATACCCGCTGCTGGCCAGCGCCCACATGACCATCGTGACCGCCAAAGTTGCCGGCGTGGAGCGCGTGGCCGCCTGCACCCCCCTCATTCAGGGTGAGGTCCCGGACGCCACAGTCGCCGCTATGCACCTGGCCGGTGCCGACGAGATCTACCTCCTCGGCGGCATCCAGGCGGTCGCTGCCCTCGCGATCGGAACGGAGACCATCAAGCCCGTCAACATGCTGGCCGGTCCCGGCAACGCCTTCGTCGCCGAAGCCAAGCGCCAGCTCTTCGGCGAGGTCGGCATCGACCTCTTCGCCGGGCCCACTGAAGTCCTCATCGTGGCCGACGAGCACGCCGACCCGTTCATCGTCGCCGTCGACCTCCTGTCCCAGGCCGAGCACGGCCCCGATTCGCCCGCCGTCCTGATCACCACCAGTGAAGAGCTGGGCCGTAAGGTCATCGAGCATATCGACACGATTCTCGTGGACATGCCCACCCGCGACTACGCCGCGCCCGCCTGGGGCGACTGGGGCGCCGTCCACGTCGTTGAAACCCTCGACGACGCCTACGCGCTGGCTGATGAGTACGCCTACGAGCACGTGCAGATCCTCACCCGGAACCCGCGTGAGGCACTCGAGAAGATGCACGACTACGGCGCCCTGTTCCTGGGTGAGGGAACGTGTGTCTCCTACGGCGATAAGGTCATCGGCACCAACCACGTGCTGCCCACCCGCGGCGCCGCCCGCTACACCGGCGGCCTCTGGGTCGGAAAATACCTGCGCACCGTCACCTACCAGGAAGTGACCAACACCGAATCGAGCGCGTTCTTCGGCGAGCTCTGCGGCCGGGCGTCCCGGGTTGAACGCTTCGAAGGCCACGCCCGATCGGGTGACGTCCGGGCAGCCAAGTACCGCGGCACCTCCCTGCCCTGGTCTGACCACACCTTCGGAAGCTGAACATGTCCATCCAAACGCCCTCCCGCCCCCAGAACGGATCCCCTTCCATGTCCACTGCCACAACCATGACACCTGAGCAGGTCCGCCGCCGGACCCTGGTGTCCGGCACCATCGGCGCCATCGTCGAGTGGTACGAGTACACCGTGTACGCCACCGCCGCCGCACTGGTCTTCGGACCGCTCTTCTTCCCCGCAATGGATGCCAGTCTTTCGCAGATCGCTGCGCTGGCCACCTTCGGCGTGGGCTTCGTTGCCCGTCCCGTCGGCGCCTTTGTCGCCGGCCACCTGGGTGACAGGATCGGCCGCAAGTCCACCCTGATCCTGACCTTCGCCATCATGAGCGTCTCCACCGCTCTCATAGGCCTGCTCCCGACCTACGAGACCGTTGGGGTCCTGGCTCCAATCCTGCTGTGCGTGCTTCGGCTCGCCCAAGGCTTCGCAGTCGGCGGCGAATGGGGCGGCGCGGCGATCATCGCCGTCGAGAACGCACCCAAGGGCCGGCGCGGGTTCTATGGTTCCTGGCCGCAGATCGGCGTGTCCTGCGGTCTGCTCTTCGGCACCGGGGCAGTGGCCCTCGCAGGTGCGCTCACCGGTGACGCCTTCAACACCTGGGGCTGGCGAATCCCCTTCCTGCTCAGCATCGTCCTGGCCGCCGTCGGTCTCTACATCCGCCTTAATGCGGCAGAGAGCCCGGAGTTCCTGGTTGAAAAAGAAAAAATGGCCAAGGAAACCGAGCACCGCAAGGCGCCCATTGCCGAGCTTCTGGCCAACCACCGCAAGCCGCTGCTGATCGCGATTTTCGGCCGCTTTGCCGAGGCCGGCAACTACTACCTGTTCACCGTCTTCGTGCTGTCCTACGTCACCACAACGCTGCAGGTGCCGAAACACTACGGCCTCACCGCCGTCATGATCGGCTCAGCCCTGAACATCATCATGATCCCGGTCTTCGGCCGGCTTTCCGACAGCATCGGCCGGAAGCGCACCTTCCTGCTCGGCGGGACAGCGATCGTACTGACTGCCTGGCCTATTTTTGCCCTGATCGGCACCGGACAGCAGCTGGCCATCATCCTCGGTGTGGCGCTGTTCCTCGCTCTTGGCCACGCGTTGGTCTACGCGCCCCTCCCCGCGCTCTACTGCGAGCTGTTCCCCACCGCCGTCAGGTATTCCGGAATTTCCATCGGTTACCAGATGGCGTCCATCCTGCTAGCGGGATTCATGCCGGCACTCGCCGGTGCGCTGGTGCTCTGGACCGGCAGCACGTTGCCGGTGGTAGCGATCATCATCGCCAGTACAATCGTGGCCATGATCTCGATCTCCTTCGCCAAGGAAACCAAGGACATCGATCTGGCCGACATCGGCCAGACCAAGAAGTTGATGGACACTAAGGTCTAACCAAACGTCGGTGATCGTACGGATAGCGGAATCCGCGGCAAGCGGGTTCCGCTATCCTCGGCTTGTCGGAGGCCTGGTATTCGCTAGTCTGAAACCACACAGTCCGGCACCACCCTGCGTGCCAGCGCGGGAACATTCGATCAAAGGAGGACGGCGCGATGGTTACCAGCCGTGATGTGGCGGAACTCGCCGGAGTCTCACAGGCTACTGTTTCGCGGGTCATGTCCTCCTCTGCGAAGCTGTCCCCTTCCACCAAGGCGCGCGTGCAGGCGGCCATGGTTACTCTGGGCTACGTGCCGCACGCCGGTGCCCAGGCGATGAGAACCAGGCGGACCAACACCATCGGCGTCGTGGTGGCCGATCTGATCAACCCGTTCTACCCTGAGGTTCTCGACGAACTGAGCCGTGAACTGGACGCCGCCGGTTTTCGGATGGTCGTTTGGAACGCCGGTGGCGGCAGCCACCATGACGCTTTGAAAGCCATCCGGGAACACGCCGTCGACGGGGTTATTTTCACCACCGCCACGGAAGATTCGCTGGAACTTCAGGCCGCCATCGAAAAGAACAGCCCGATCGTGCTGATCAACCGTGTTGTGCAGGGCCTGGAATGCGACCAGGTCACCAGCCGCAACACCGAGGGCGGCGCCGCCGTCGCCAACTACCTGCTGGAGCACGGCAAGACGCGCGTGGCCTTCATAGGCGGCGCGGAAAACGCAAGCACCTCCCGGGAGCGCGGGCAGGGCTTCCTCGGCAGGATGGCCGAACACGGTTATGCCGTTCCCGAGCATTTCCGCTTCCAAGGCGGGTTTTCCCACGACATCAGCGCGCAGGTCATGGGGAGGCTGCTGTCCCGCGCCGACCGCCCGCAGGCCGTCTTCTGCGCCAACGACCTCATGGCCTTCGGAGCGCTGGATGCGCTGCGGGCCCACCAGGTCCCGCCGGAGGACTGCTGGGTGATCGGCTACGACGACATTGAAATGGCCGCGTGGGATTCGTTCAGCCTGACCACCGTCCGGCAACCCAGCCGCGAGATGGCACGTGTCGGGGCCAAAATGCTGCTGGACCGGGTCCACACCCCGGGCGGACCGGCGCGCCGGGTTAACTTCCCATGCAACCTCATCGTCCGTGGAAGCACGGAACTGGCTGGCCTGGCCACCGCCAAAGCACCGCCTCATTTTGACCTGCGGAAACACGGCTTGAAGCACTAAGCTGCCATGGAGACGCCGGAGTGGGTAAAACACTCTCTGCGCGCCGCTACGCCAACTGGGATGACCTCGAGCCCTACATCACCGAGTGGGGACCAGTGTTCCGATAGCGGTTGAGGACGTCCTCACGAGCAACCTGCTGTTCGAGCGAGGTGAACTGTTGACGCAGATTCGCGACCTTCTTTTGATCTTCCTCGAATTCTCGTAGCTCAGGCTGCAAAGCATCGGTTATAACCTTGGACAGACCTCCAGCAGAAATGGACGCGTTTGGCAGGGTTAACTCGGGAAGTGGAATTTGCAGTCGCATGAGGGATTGAATCTCACCAGCCAACGGGCGCAGGAGGTTTCCGCACATCGCAGCTATCCGCCCGCGTGGGCCGTTCCCGTCCTTGATGAAGACCAGAGAGAACCTGCCGGAGCCAAGGGCCTTATTTTTTGTCTCGTCGGGCCAGTCAGCCTTTCGCGTGTTTACGAACGCCTTCAAATCCGCGAACTGCTGCTCGCTGGCGTTAGCGAATCTGTGGGCATTATTGCCTAGCCACTCCTCGAAGCGTTCGTCGAACCACACGCCCAGCGCAACACCAGTCTTGCGACCCAAAGGGGACGCCTTGGTGTTCGGTCCATCCCTGCTGTGCTGGAGAAGCAGCTTCGAGGTGGGAACGCCGTGGTGTCCTGTCATCTCAGAAGCAGCTCAAGGCTCACTTGGATTGGCGTTTGATGAAGGACGCCATTCCCGGGACAGTGAAGGCGATGACTCCATGTTCGGGAGCGTAGACGAGGCCCTTCGCGATCAGGTTTGCGCGAATGGGGCCGAAACTTGCCGGACTGCGTCCCAGGCGCGCTGCTATTTCCCCCGATGAGCTGCCTTTGTCGCTGTCTTCGGCCATGGCCCTGAGGTAGTTCTGTTCGGCCCGGGTTGCCCGGTCCCATCGGGCGCGGAAGAATCCGCTGTCCAGGGCTGCCCGGCCGTTGGCTGCACCGACGCGGGCGTCGTCGTAGGTGATTTTTGCGCCTGTGGCGGCGTTCCATGTGTCCTGTCCGAATTGCTGCAGGAAGTACGGGTAGCCGGCGCTTTCATTGACGATGAGAGCCACGGCGGAGTCATCCCACTCGACCCCATCCTCGGCTGCGGGCTTCGTTAATGCTTCCGAGGCGACGGGTCCGCGGAGTTCCTCGATTTTTTCGTAGTTGAACCGTTCGGCATAAGATTTCG